>JAFDAT010000049.1 GCA_019313725.1 Deltaproteobacteria bacterium | reverse complement strand
TTCGAACTCCCTGAACAGCTCCTCGTAGGGCTTTTTTAGAATATGGCTCTGGACGTTCAGACGTCCTCGGTGTGCCATTCCCAGAATGACTTCCCGGCACCCCTGGGACACGGCCTGTTTTACGATCATATCCAGGAGCGGAATGACGGCATCCCCCCCCTCAAGTGAAAAACGGGTGACTCCCACGTACTTTTTATTTAAAAACCTCTCGAAAAGGGCCGCATGGATGAGCTTTCCTAGAATTTTCTTTTGTTCCGTACCTGTAAGCCGTGGCCGGTTTTTTACTGGTTCCATCCGTTTCCGCAACCAACGGCGCTCTTCCGGATCCTGCAGGTGCATATATTCCACACCAATGGAATGGCAGTAGGTTTCTTTCAGCCACGCCAGGATTTCCTTTAGTTTTGCCCCTCCGGTCTCGGAAAAATCGTCGGTGTAAAAATAGCTGTCCAGATCGTCCATATCGAGCCCGAAAGCATCCAGGGACAATAACGGGTGCTCCGTCGGACAGGCGCTCAATGGATCCATACAGGCCAGGATGTGGCCCAGGTGGCGGTATCCGTAAATGAGCCTTTCGACGTGTGCCTGCCGGGAGGGCATCCCTTTGTCAGACCGGACAGCACCGGCCACGCCGCCGGACGCAGCGACATCAAAGCCTTTAAAAAAATATTGCCAGTCCCTGGAAACAGATTCAGGGTCATCTTTCCAGGCAGCATATTGCGATTCGATGTACTCCGCATTCAGGGTCTCAGGAAGCATGGATCCGTCTCTCTCCTTTAATAAATTTTCATGCGCCATATCTTAGAGAATCACCAGAGCGATTTCAAGATAAACTATTGCTGCATGAGCAGTTGTTTCCGGTTGAACATGTAAATTTTTTGTAATCTCAACCACATTCATCTTGTCCCTCACGGGAGGGACAAAAGATAGGTTCTAAGGTTCGCCTTGGTGTGCGTCAACCCAAGTTTTTTTCTGATGATGGATCTATGGGTTTCAACAGTCTTCTGGGACAGGTTGAATACCTCGGCGATCTCCTTGGTGCTTTTCCCGTGTTTAATCAGGTCCGCCACTTTTATTTCCATGGGCGTCAGATTAATGAATTTTGACGAGAGCTTTTTTGCAAAAGGCTCGATGATCGAATTGAGGTTGGATTCGATAATGTCGATGAATACCCTTTTCTGCTTATTTTTCTCTATTTTTTTTAAACGGTTGATGTAGGGAAAAATCAGCTCCTTCAAATTCCCCAAAATGGTTTCTTCGGTCCTCAGCTTGTCTTCTTTGCGTTGGTTTAAAATGACACGCAAGGCGGTGTTCATCTCTTCCAGTTTCCGGGTTTTGATGTGCAGCTGTTGTGTGCGTTCCGCCACCAGCAGTGCGAGATTATCCTGGTATTCGTTCAGCGCTTCCTCCGTCCGGCTGCGTTTGATGGCAATTTCTACGGTCAGGGGAAGTGTTTTCAGATAGCGCCCTTCCGAATCCTTGATCAGGTAGTCATAAGCGCCTCTTTTCATTGCTTCAACGGCCACCTCTTCGTTGCCGGCACCGGTGATGACAATGACCGGCACGCCTTTGAAATGCTCAAACAGGTCAAATAAGGTCTCGTCTCCCAGCATATAGTCAGATATGACAATATCGAACGTTTTGTGGGTTATGATCTGTCGGGCTTCGGCTTTCGATCCAGCAGTGGTGTATGCGTAATTCAACTTTTTGTTCTTAACGAGTCTGGCAAAGGCCATCTGGTCAACCTTGTCATCCTCAACGAGCAACAGGCGGATCGGTTTTTCTTCCTTGTCGTCTGTACGCTGCATACATGGCTCCTTCATTAGCGGATTGTATTCTTTCGGTCTTCAACCTGCAGCCATCGAATGTATCACTCCGGCAGCTCACTCAAACGCCAGTACCGGGCTATGGTGACGACGGCGTCGACGAATTCCCGGTAATCCAACGGTTTTACCATGTACCCGGCAGCCCCGAAACTAAAGCTGTCGCGTATATCCTGTTTTGCCCTGGATGTCGTCAGGATAACCACCGGTATCATTTTCAGCTCCGGATGCTTTTTTATGGCTTTTAAAAATTCGATACCGTTCATCCTGGGCATATTCAGATCCAGCAAAATAATACCCGGCCTGTCGTTATCGGGCGACACAAGATATTTCAGGGCTTCCTCCCCATTATTGACAATATCCATAGGGTTGGTGGCCCGGATTTCTTTCAAGGCCCGCTTTACCGTCAGGCAGTCCACCTGATCATCTTCCACCAGAAGAATAGTTTTAGGCCGCAACATGGTTGCCCCCGTTATTTGGGAGGGTAAAATAAAATGTGCTGCCTTTTCCCGGTTCGGACTCCACCCAGATAGACCCGCCGTACTGCTCAATGATTTTTTTCACGAGGGTGAGTCCTATGCCTGAACTTTCGTGCTTGTCCCGCGGTGCCAGTGTTTGAAATATTTGAAATATTTTCACATGATAAGACCTGTCGATTCCCGGGCCATTGTCGGATACGCTGAACTTCCAGTGAACGCCTTCATCGACGCAACCCACGGTCACAACCCCCTCACGTTTGTCCATATAGGTGATGGCATTGCCGAGCAGATTCTGGAAAACCTGTTGCATGCGTATGGGATCACTTTGTATCACGGGCAGTACATTCTCAATGCCGATGTGAATGTGAGGCGGCGCCATGATGCTCTCGATCAATTCATGGACCAGGACATTCAGGTCCAGTATTTCCATCCTCTCCTTGATGCGCCCGATGCGTGAGTAGCTCAGGACACCCTCGATAAGACCATCCATACGTTTGACTCTATTGAGAATCAGACCCATCATCTCTTTGCCCTCGCGATCAAAAGCGTCGGCATAATCCTCGGAGATCCAGTGGGTCAACTGGCTGATGGCACGCAACGGCGCTTTCAGATCATGGGATACGACAAAGGCGAACTCTTTTAATTCCCGGTTTGTGGATTTGAGTTGTGCGGTTCGCTCCTGAACGCGCCGCTCCAATTCCTGGTGTGATTGGTGGAGCGCCTCCAGGGCCTGCTTGCGCTTGGTGATATCCCTGGAGTTGACCACAAACCCTCCCACTGCCGGGTGGTTCAACAGATTTTTGGTAACCACCTCCATGGTCCGCCAGGTACCGTCGCGGTGGTTGATACGAAATTCAGCCGGTGACATTTTAGTATTCGATTTGACGCGCTGGTCGAATAGAAATTTAATGTCCTTCCGATCATCCGCATGGATAAAGTCAAATGAGTTCCGACCGATGAGATCCCCGGGCCGGTATCCGAGTATGCGTCCCATGGAAGGGCTGGCATACAGATAAACCCCTTCGGCATCCAGGATGCTGATGAAGTCGGAGGCGTTTTCGATAATGGAACGAAAATGCTCCTCCCTTTGCTGAAGTGTGGTCAGTGTATTCTGCAATTCGGCTGCCATCTGATTGAAGACCTCGGCCAGGTGGCTGAATTCGTCGCGGCCGGGTATGGAGATCCGTGTTTTCAAATCGCCCTTGCCGATGCGGTCCGCCCCGGCTGTCAACAACTGCAGCGGCTCTGTAAACCTGCGGGCCAGGAACATCAGGGCAATGGACATGGCGACCGACGCCAGGATGGCCAGATAGATGATATAGGGCTTCATCTTGTTGGCCACGCTAAAAACTTCCTCCTTGGAATCCGAAGCCAGGACAAACCACTGCCACGGCTCAAAATAACCGTACATGGCCAGGTTTCCGCTATCCTGCCCCCAGTATACCAATCCTATTTTGTTCGCGTTTGATCTCCTTAAACCATGCTTCTCCTCGGACACCCCTGCCCACAAGGTCTTTGTCGGGATGCAGTGTGATGATCCCCTGGGCGCTGACCACAAAAACGTAGCCCAGTTTCCCCACTTCGATGGACGCAATAGCAGTACTGGCATCCATCTTAGCTTTTGCGATACTCGCCGGCACTGCTTCCAGACCGTAGCGGTGGAGCAGTTCCACCTGTTCTTCCGCAATCTGCAATGCCTCCGACAGGCGTGTTTCCAGCCAGGTTTCGGCCAGGTTGGTAATCGCCTCTCTGGAAAAATAATAGATCGTACCCATCGTCAGAAAAAGAAAAAACAGCGCCAGGGGCAGTACTGCGAGCAAAATTTTCGAATAGGTTTTCATACTTTACATCCAAAACACCCGGCTGCACCGGTTGATGCGATTGCAGAAGTCAGCCGGTATGTCAGAGCTTCGGCCGCAGCCTGGTTTTCTCTGTAAATTGCGGATAGAGGGCCATCGTGGACAGCAGGGTGTGACCATAGTCGACATAGGCCCTGCGGACATAGCCCTGATTCGTGTACATCACCGGGTAGGCTGCCATGTCGTTCATCACCATAATCTGGGCCTGACCCCAGAGATTGACCTGCTTTACTGGATCTATTTCCAGACGGGCATCCTCGATAAGCCTGTCGACCTTTTTATAATGCGCAAAATTCGTGTCCGCCTTTACGCCGGTCACGACAATGGAGTCGGAATGGAAAAAACGGGTTAAATAGGCATCGGCATTGGGGCGCCAGGCCGCGTAGATAACCACCGGCCTGGGATCTCTGCGGATCAGTCTGTGCATGTTGGCGTGCGATTCAACTGTAATCCGACAATCAATTCCGATGCGGGCCAACTGGGCCTTAAGCACTTCGTAGACGCGGCGATAAATCCGCTTTTCCGAGCTGACCACATCCAGGCTGAAGCCATCCGGATAACCGGCTGCTTCCATCAGCCGGCGCGCCCGCTCAATATCCGTAGCATATGCCAACCCCAGATTTTCGATTTCGGTTTTGGTGAGCCCCCCCGGCATAAAATCAGCCGGGACCGGGGAATAGGCATCCCGCACAAGACGCGCGGTGGTGGTTTTCTTGAATTCCTCACGATCCAGGGCATATGCTATAGCCCTGCGCACCCGCACATCTGTAAGGGGAGCCATTTGCATGTTAAAATAGATGGTAAACACCTCGCCCACCCCATGGATTTCCACGTTGGCACCCGGCATCTTCTCCATTCTTTCAATCCAGCCCCTTTCACCGGATACGGTAATGACATCCAGATCGCCGTTCACAAAGCCGGCCTCCCGCCGGTCTATGTCTTCTAAAAAGTGGAGTTCCACACCTTCGAGCAGGGGGGTGCCCCTGAAATACGTTTTATGAGCCGAGAGGACCAGTTTCTCTCCGGGTATGTGGTCTCTGAACATGAAGGGACCGGTTCCCACCGGGTGCTTACTGAAGTTCTCATACCCCATGCTTTCTATGGCGCGTTTACTGACAATGAACCCCCCGGCATAGTTGGTAAATTTCGGGAAGAACAGTATGGGAGACAACGGTTGTTCCAAAATGATCTGGATGGTATACGGACCGGTTTTACGAAAGGACATGCCGGCGTATTCTCCGGCATAGGCACAAAACTTTTTGTCGGCTGATTTTTCTAATGAGTAGATAACGTCATCTGCGGTCAGTTCATATGCTGCGGTTTGCGGGCCGGGATGGAAGATAACGCCCTTGCGGATATGGAAGGTCCAGATCTGCCGGCCGCCGGCCATTTTAAATTCCGGAAGACTCTCCGCCAGGTCCGGTTCAATGTGAGGGGCGTTCCCGGGTTGATACCGTAACAATCCGTTAAAGACCATGTCTGCAAAAGCACGTGACTGCGATCCGGCCGCAAAATGGGGGTCCATCTTGCCCATTCCACTAACGTGCATACCAAATCGCAGTACCCCTTCTTTAAGAAGTTTTGTCGGTTTTTCAGATACCGCCGCAGCATTCTCGCCGGACAATAGCACTGGCTGGCCCGTTGAAGACGCCGGCACTTCTACTGCGGATGCGCTGACAGCCAAAAAAAGAGCTGTCCCCAGACAGACTCCCAAAATTGTACGGCATTTTATCATTGGCATATCCTTACCTTACCGGGACGCTTCAAATTGCAGGCACGGTGGTTGTCATGCTGCACGAACCGGCTTTGTCCAGAACACATAACTGCTGCCGAGCAGAGCAACAGCAATGGAAAAATCCAGCAGGGCCACACCCAGTAAAAAAGGGTAGTTATCATGCGACACACGTGAAAGCGTTGCCCCGGCAATCATCATCAACCCGAGGAATACAAAGAACCCGGGTCTGAAAAACTGCCACCATTTCGGCTGCTTCAACGTCCGGATTCTCGCCAGATTTTTTCGGCAGCTTCCGGAAAATATATATCTGGCTTTTATCATTCCCATGGACACCCCTGAAAAAACGATCAGCCAGGGCCAGATCCCCCCGGGCTCAAGGCGATGGGCCTCTAAAGCGAGGGTACTCCCCTTCAGCAGCAGAACGCTGCCGCCGCCATACCAGCAGAGAGCGGACATAATGACCAATCTTTGGGTGGATGCGAGAGCCATGGTTACCCTGATCACAATGCATACCTGGACGTTTCAGGTCATAATAATTAGAAGATACGACTTATAACACCCCTCAGCCATTACCTTTTCCTGCCCAGAAAGTCAATTAACAATTTGATATTTCAATATATTCATTAGAAACATACCGCCACTTTTCCGGAAAATCTCAATGTCCCAAAGCATGGGATTAAACATGAATCCGTGTTGATAAATGTTTCTAATGTATATAAACGGAATCAATGTCAGCGCCGACGGTAAGCTGTTGTATGTGAGTGCCACGGTTAAAGGGATATTGCATGTATATGACCGCAATATCGCGACCCATGACATCGCTTTAAAGGAAAAATTAGAGTTCCACACTGGATTGGACAATATAGAGATTGACCCTGCCGGACGTCTGTATATTGGCGCCCATCCCAAGCTGTTGACTTTCGTAAAACATGCCAAAGACCCTGCCGTTCTATCACCTTCCCAGATCCTGCGCCTGGAAGCACGACCCGCCGGCGGCTATGACATGGAAGAAATCTATTTAAATACCGGTGAAGAGATTTCCGGCTCCAGCGTAGGCGCTGTCCACAACAACCGCATGTTGATCGGGGCTGTTTTCGATCCGAAAATGCTTGATTGCCGACTCGAGTGACCAGGGTATGACGGTTATCAAGGAGTTGTCAGTTCTATTACTCACCGCATATGTCGAATGCGGGCCTCAATATTGCTCTCATCTTTGAGCGATGATTTTTTTTATTGCTATACTCCTTTATTCCTAGCTGATATCTTTTTGATGACCCTGGGCATAAAGAAGGAAAAAACAAAAAGGGTGATGGAAAAAAAGACCTTGAAGGTAAGCAGTTCCCCCCAGTTGCCGGACGCCCACACATCCTTCAGCGTCCCGATGAAAAAAGTGAAAATAAACGTGCCCACTATGATGCCCAGGCCGGTTCCGGCAACATAGTCCCAGAACCTGACCTTGGTAAGGCCCATGCCGAAATTCATGGGCGTAAAAGGGAAGTACACCAGCCTCAGGTAGAGAACCGTTGCAAAACCGTTGCGTTCGATGCCGTCGTCATACTTTCTGAGCCTGTTCCCGATCAGGGAGGCGGCAAATTCGCGACCCAGGGTTCGCCCGATGATAAATGCGGCCGAAGCGCCCAGCATGGCGCCGAACCAGACCCACAGAAATCCCCAATAGGGACCGAATATGGCCGCGCCGAGGCCGGTGAGGAGTGTCCCGGGGACGAACAGGCAGGCACCGACGGTATAAACGAAAATGTAGACAGCCGGGGCCCAGAAACCCGCTTTTTCCAGAAACGCCCCCAGCGCTTCCGGCGTCAGATAGGTCTTGACCGGGGTCAGCCGCACCAGCAGTATCGCCCCGACGATGAAAATCACCAGAAAAATAAGTTTTATGATTGGCTTACCTTTGTCTTCCATGGCCCCTCACCATACGGTTCAATTGCCTTTGCATTTTGATAACGGCGAAGCCGCGCACCATAAATTTTGAGCAGCAAAATTTATCCTGACCTCAGGAATCAATGGAGCCCCCTCAGGTAAACCCCGATCCGGCCGTGCAGGTATAGCAGTGGTCGGCAGTGACGATGCTGCTGTCGTATTCCGGCACTCCTGACATTTGCGACACATGTGTTTTTCTGCCGCCCATGTGCAGCCTGCAGGCCAGGTTGAAATCACAGTCAAAGAGATAGCCGTCCCAGGAAACCGATATCATGCTGCGGCACATCAACCCGGTAACCGCACAGGGATTGAAAGCATTTTTAAGCTTTTCCATATAGGCGCTAAAGTTTCCGGACGCCACCAACCAGTCCCTGAACCGTCCCAGGGGAACATTGGCAAAACTGAACAGGTTGTTGAAATGGAGGCCCCATTTTGTGGCCAGCTGAACATGAAAGCGCTTTTCCGTCTGTTTCTGATCAGGCGGTAAAAATGCCCCGGTGGGGTTCGACACCAGGTTCAGTTCCAAGCCGGTGCCCTCCATGCCATATCCCAGGTCGTTCAACTTTTTAAACGCCTCAAGGCTGCGTTCGAAAATTCCGCCGCCGCGCTGGGCATCGGTCTGGGAAGCGTTCAGAGACGGAAACGACGCCACAATGACCACCCGGTTTTCTTTAAGCAGGTGCATCAGGTCGTCTCTATGGCCGTCATTCAACGCCGACAGGTTGGACCGGAACATGACCCGGGATGCAGACCGGCCGGCCCCTTTGACCAGGTCCCGGATGTACGGATTCAGGTCGGGTGCTCCGCCCGTGATGTCGATGGTTTCAAACCGGCCCCTTTCGGCGTAGGCCAACACCGCTTCCACGGTTTTTCGGTTCATGTTGGCCTTGCTGCCTGGTCCGGCGCTCAAATGGCAGTGTTGACAGGACTGGTTGCACAAAAAGCCCGTGTTGACCTGCAGCGTACGGGTCTCTTCCCGGGTCAAATTAATGCCGTGTTTGGACAGGGTTGTCTGAAACGGTTCGATGTCCACATCCGGCTTTTCTGACCGCTGTTTGTCTGCTTCTGTAAAACTTGAATCCAACATCACTGTATTCTCATCTCTTTCACTATAAACAGTACGAATAATTGTTTCTGATCTATACAATAGCGGCGAAGCCGCGTACAGTAATTATTGCCTTGCAAAAATTACATGGATAACTTGCCGGCGATATTGCGTGCCTGAATGCCGTGCACCAGGGAGGCACCGCCGCGGATTGCCGTAGCCACATGAATCGCCTCGGTCATTTCTCCCATGTTGGACCCTTTTTCCAGGCAAGACTGGGTGTAAGCATCGATGCAATAGGGGCACTGTATGGCATGCGCCACGGCCAGGGCGATGAGCGATTTTTCTCTTTCGGTGAGTTCCCCCTCCGCAAACACAGTCCCGTAGTAATCGAAAAACTTTTTGGCCATTTCCGGTGCTTCTTTGCCGATCTCTTCAAATTTCGGCAGGTCTTCGGGTTTGTAGTACGATTCCATGTATAGCTCCTTATATTAAGGGGTTTAGGTTGAAGTCCGAAGATAGAAGGTGGCTTTTTGCTTCATGCTCAAACAGCGCATTCAGCCTTTAGCCTTTTACCTTTAACCTACTCCATTCCGAACTCCAAATTCCGCATTCATTCACTTTCCTCAAGCGTACACGCTCTTCCTTTCAAATTGAAAAAAAACTTCAGCCCCTTCTGGACCCTGTCGGAAAAGATCTTAGGCGAAAAAAAACTGCCGGCCACCCGTTTGTTGATTTCCCCCAGGGTGGGGTATGGATGAACCGCGGCTGCCAGCGTCGACAATTTCACCTTGCCGTTGAGAACGGCCACCCATTCGGAAAGCAGGTCACCGGCTCGTGGACCCAGTATCTGCACGCCCAGGGGTTTTTCCTTTTTGTCCAGAATCATTTTGACCTTACCGACCTGCTCGCCCTCGGCCAGGCTGCGGTCGTTATCTTTGAAGGCTTCCGTCCAGACGGTGTAAGCAAGGCCTTCTTTTTTTGCGCCGGTTTCATTCATACCGATGCTGGCCAGCTCTGGATCCGTGTAAGTACACCAGGGAAGATAGGTGTAGTCGGTTTTTCTGGGAAGATGAAAAATTGCATTGCTGATGACAATCCCCCCTTCATATCCCGCCGCATGGGTAAACTGAAAACCGCCGCTCACGTCCCCGGCCGCGAAGATGTGCTTCTGGCTGGTTCTCAGTCGGCTGTCCACCAGGATGCCCCCGCGCTCAAAATCAACACCGATGGCTTCCAGACCCAGGCCTTCGACATTGGCCGCCCGTCCCATGGCCACCAGAATTTTGTCTGATTCCAGGACCACGGTCTGCCCGGATACATCCACGATGGTAACCGCCTTCTTTGATCCCGTCTTGTCGACATTCTCGATGGACGCGCCCAGGTAAAACATCACTCCCTCTGCGGCCATCACGTCCCTGACGGCATCGGCCATGTCTTTGTCTTCCTTGCCCAAAATCTGGCCGGCACGATCGACGACGGTTACCCGGCATCCCAATCGGTTGAAAGCCTGGGCCATTTCAATACCAATGGGTCCGCCACCTAATATTGTCATCGACTCAGGCAGGCTGTCCAGGGAAAAAATCTCCTTGTTTGTCAAAAAACCGGCTTCATGCAAACCGGGAATAGGCGGCGCCACAGGTGACGACCCGGTAGCGATGACCCAGTGCTTGGCGGTTAAACGTTTTCCGCCCAACTGAACGGCGTGTTCATCTCGGAAGACCGCCTCTCCAAACATGATTTTAGCTCCCAGACCGCAAAAGCGTTCCTCGGAGTCGTGCTTCTGGATCACATCGATCACATCCTGGATGCGGCGGGCAATTTTGCTGAAGTCAACCGGCGGGACATCCATTTTTGGAAGTCCGAATCCCTCGGGATGCTTCATCAGGTGGTATACATGCGCCGAGCGAATCAGCGTCTTGCTGGGAACACAGCCAAAATGCAGGCAATCTCCGCCGAGTGCCGCTTCCTTTTCGATTAAAACTGTTTTAGCGCCGAGCTGGGCGGCCCCGGATGCCACGGTCAATCCGGCTGCCCCCCCGCCGATGATGCCGATATCGTAGTTATATTGAGTCATAACAATCTCCTTTTCCTGCCAATACATTTCATGCACAATTTTCACGACGCCGCCAGCACCCATCTTCGCAGTATGTCCCGATCTTTGGGATTTATGGAAGTAATGATAAATTGACTCACCGCATTACCGTTGCTGGTTTCCGTCGATTTCACTTTGGCATAAATTTCATCGAAACAATGTGCTTCAGAACAAAAATCAAATTTCATTTTGACATCGGTGCGCCTGCGAAGCGGTCTGTCTACAACCGCCTCGATTGTGTTCTCGTTGATCTTCAGGGTCTTCCCCGACATCCCCTCATCACCGACTCTTTCATCTTCGATAACCCAGTAGTGGAAGGGCAGGTTGATGGAAGCGCTGTCTTCGTCAACCGCCGTCTTACGAAGCTTCACGTGGTAGGGTGCATTGACTGCCTTCACAGGGTAGTAAACCAGAGGAGATTTCAAACCCTTCATCATTGCCGTGTGCGGTTTTTCAGTCACGGCCCGCGAACGAATCTCCGTATACGTGGATTCGCCCACAAAAACTTCTCCGCCGGTAGTGTTCGATTCTATGCGGGCCGCCACATTAACCGCCCTGCCCACGACCCCGTATTTTGTCCGTACCTCGGAACCGATATTGCCAACCACAACCTGACCGGTATTGATTCCGATGCCCATTTCCAGAGGTGGATGTCCCTCTCGTGCAAATTCTTCATTCAGGGCATCTAAAGCGTTCTGCATGGCGATACCACAGGCAACAGCCCGTGTTGGGTCGTCGTCATGCTCCTCGGGTACGCCGAATACGGCCAGGATTGCATCGCCGATGAACTCATCGATGATGCCGCCGTAGGACACAATCACTTTGGACATGCGCTCCAGATATCGGTTTAAAAGGCTGACGATCCTTTCCGGGTCATTGGTTTCAGACATGTATGTAAAACCCCTGAGATCCGACATCAGTATGGTAACGGTTTTTCTCTGCCCACCGATCTTCTGACCTTCCGGCGAAGCCAGAATTTCTTCAACGACCTTTTTGGAAAGGTAGCGCCCGAAGGTATCTTTGATAAAATTCATGAGGTGCAGTCGTTCCTCCGAAACCTTGAAGATTGTGTCCAGCATCTGTTTGCGAGATTCTGCAATCTGCCGGATTTCCTCAGGCGCATCCGTCGGCAGCACAACCTCCCTGGCAGCGGGATCGTCATCCAGCAAGCGGCGGTTGGCCAAAGCAATGTTTTCAAGAGAAGTGATAACTTTCCGTGTTAGAAAACTCTTCAGCGAAACCATCATGAAAAGGATGATAATGCCCACCAACAGTACGATCCGCAGGGTATACCATAAAAGATCCATGCCATCCGCATCTTCCGTGATGAGCATGTAAAACACGGACCAGACAAGCAGTACCCCTTCAATGACCAGGATACGCCAGAACACACCTTTTAGCAGGATATGTTTTACGCTTTTCCGGGACGATTTCCCCGGTGCGGCATTCGTATGTATCCGTTCTTTATTCATTTCATCCCTATTGCTGAAGCCTTAGGGCTCGCTCAAAAATAACTTCATATTTCGCTCAGCGGTGTTGCGAAAATTCGACATATGCCAGATATTCCTGCATTTTCGTGCCTTGCTGAGCGGGCGCCTGAACGCTGAAAATTTGCGAACTTATTTCTTCGCAAACCCTTAGCATTTACCGGCCATTTCGTTCACCAAACCGCTCTGCCCCGCAACCGGCAATTTAAGTATTATCCACACATTCCGTGAAGTTGCCGGTTCTTTTCACAAGGTTTATATTTAAGTCGCGGACGCAGCGAAAACCTTACAATTTTTCTGTTACCAAGGTGCCGATGTTGCCGCGGCTGCGGAAACCGGTGGAGGCGGGTGAAACGCGACAATCGTTCAAACCGTATCTCAGTCCTTTTGGGGCCATGTGTCGAACACCTGCTCCTTTGTATGGTAGCAGAAACGGTTCCATTCAAATTCCCTGAAGCTGACCGGGCATTTCAGCCGGACTTTTTTTGCTGATACGCCGATAACTTCCCAGTCGCCTTTCCTGGGACCGCTTTCGATGTAGATTTTCTGTCCTTCGTAAAAATCAAATGGGGTGAATACCGTCACCCTGTGTCCATTGGTCATAGCGATACCTCCTGCCTTTTCCCATCGCTGCAACGACAGGATTTTTTAGGCGTTATGCGAATCGTACAAGGCCATATTTTTCTCTAGAAGCGGTCCCGTCAGGAGGTCCTGCATGGCCGATCGATAGTGATCATGGGTGACACCGGGTATCAACCCGTGCCTGCTGATTTCTGACAAAACGACCACATTCTGCATGCGCGGATCGTCCAATCCCGGATCATGCACCCGGTGACACTGGATGCCCCTCCTTTTACACTGCTCCTGCACCAGGCTGTTACCGGCAGGCTCATCATGACCAAGCCGTTCGCCCAGGGGCTGCCAAACCGTGTCGTAGTACACCAGGTCTCCACCTTCCTTAGCCGCAGTGTCGAGTCCTCTGAGGGCTTCATGCCGTTCGAGCGCCACCACCAGGTGCGCCTGACCTTTGGGGACCATGGGCGAATACACCCGATCGCCCAGCCTGAGATGAGAAACCACGGTCCCGCCGCGTTGTGCCAGGCCGTGGGTATCGACGGCTTTTACCCTGTGACCGGCGTAATCAGCCGCCCTGATCAGGATCTCGCTCAGCATGCCAATACCCTGACCGCCGACGCCGATCAGATACGTATTGAATTCATTCATATTGCCACCCGTAATAAATTTTGGATCATATCCCGATTAGTTGTAGTTGTTATTAAATATGAATGCGCTCGCTTACCCATTGCATTTATTTAGGATTCAAGGATCCAAGGGGCCAAGTGACACTAAGTGAAGCGTCAGCGCTCAATGATCGAAAGCTTCAACGCCAAAAGCCAGAAACTGGAGTATTACGAAACAAGGTATATCAGCGATCAAAAGAAAGCTGATAGCCTTTTAGATCCTAAATACAAACACTTGGATCCTTGACCCCTTGAACCCTTATCTCCAACTCTTTTGGAGAAGAACCTAAATCTTTTATTGCCGCACACGCGTTAGAGGCTTGAATGGACTGATGGCCTCGGTCGGGCAGGTCTGGATGCAAGACCCGTCCCCAATGCAGAGATCCGTATTGATCTCCACACTGCCATCAATGTTTCTTTTGAATGTCGGGCACCCGAAGGCACCCACACAGGCATGATTGCGGTCGCAGATACCCTGGTCGATGTCCACTCTTTTCGCCCGGTACCCTTTTTTGCGACGCTGCTCGCGTGTGAATTTCAGCATACAAGGATGCCTGGCGATAACCACACTGAACAGATCGTCATCGACCGCTTTTTTTACCAACGCCGTCAATTTTTCCTGCTGATAGGTGTCCACTTCGTATATGTTCTGAACACCCAATCCCTCCAGGACCGACCTCACGGGAACCTTTTCAGTCACATCGTTGAAATTTCTGCCGGTTGCAGGGTGATCCTGGTGTCCGGTCATGGCCGTAGTACCATTCTCCATCAAGATCAAAGTGATGTTGTGCCGGTTGAAAACCGCGTTGACAATCCCGGGAAGGCCGGCATGAAAAAAGGTCGAATCCCCCATGAACGCCACCACTTTTCTGGAATCGTTAAACAGGGACAACCCCGAACCCATCCCTGGAGAAGCGCCCATGCACATGAGCAGTTCACCCATCTCATAAGGCGGCAGATATCCAAGGGTGTGGCATCCGATATCTGCCACGGTTATGTCCGTACTTGAAAGCGCTTTTTTGATCGCAAAAAAAGCACTGCGGTGGCCGCACCCGGGGCA
>JAFDAT010000387.1 GCA_019313725.1 Deltaproteobacteria bacterium | reverse complement strand
GTTTCTGGAATTATTGATGACAAAGGTCCGGTTACAGTGCGTCGTAACCCTGGCCTGGTCGCCCATCTTTTCAATAGTCCGGATGCCGTGCAGAACCCCTTTGCGTGAAGGCCACAGCTTGATCTTATCAATCAACCTGAACAGTTCAACCCGCTTTCGATAAAATCGTTTTTGGGGTACTTTTGCTTTTTTATTCATTTCTTTCCCATACATTCCAGTACTATCGCAACCATTTTTTTTAATGATAACGCGTTTCCAGAACATCCTGCACCACGGCCACGACCATAGCAGCGGCACCCAGTTGCAGCGGGTCATGCAGCAGCCTTCCGGAAGAAGCCTTTAATGCCCGGCCGGTCAACCCAAGTGGGACGCCCGGTGCCGATATCAACGTGCCGTCTGACACATGCTGTTCTTTTATGATCCCGGCAGCCGGTGATGCATCGATAATATATCGATGTTTCAGCAGTGCATCATGCAGGTCAGGCTCCACGCTAACGTCACACTTTAGTTTAAGCCGTGTTTCACAAGCAAAACCGCAGGCCTTCTGTCGATCCAGATCCACGACAGACAGTTCCGCACCCAGCTGCAGCAATTCAAAACCCGCGTACCTGCCAACCGGACCGCACCCGACCACCAAGACCGATTGTCCTGCAAGCCCCCCGGCCATCAAATCCAGACCAACCGCGAACACTTTTCCGGTGGCAGCCGCATTGGCCACACTTTTTCCCGTTTTTAGATGGACGGCGCTGAAATGATCGTCATCGGAAAGCATGATCACATCCGAGTGCATTTCTGCGGCTTCGCAAAGGCCGGCTACGTTTGGCTCCCGGGTTATATAAGCTTCGAACCCAAGGTGCTTGACGATCGCCTTGACTGTTTCCGCAAAACCCTGAATAGCACCCAAGCCCCAGGTAACCGGTATCACACCGACCCTGGTTTCAGGGGCGATTTCCTTAAGCTTGGATTCACTCACGCCACAGGTCCTGCAGGCGATACCACTAAGATTCCTGCCCGTCATGCGGACGAGCGCCTGGTCATATGCAAGCAGTGTTGCAGGGACATCCCTGATGTCATCCGATCTGAGCCTGGTCATAGGGTCGCGACCCTCCCCGTCAGCCCAAAATCCTGTTTTAAGTTTTCCAGCACCCGCGCCCTCTTTTGATAGGCTTCCCGGCGATCATTTCCGGAAATAATGAGCGTTGCCACCCATGCCGCCCGGCCTGCAGTATAGTTGGTGATGGCTTCATCCGCACCGAAAAAACCTTCCACAACATGCAGTGGTCCCGCATCTGACATGATGTGTTCCCCGGAAAACGCGATGGCACCCCCGGCGATCCGGATATGCTCGTATACAACCCCTCTTGTGTTGTCGCAGTCCGGCGCGGCGGGACTCTTTCCGGTCAAAAACAGCCCGCCCATGGCTTCCAGCATGTTGAACCCGGTGGAATGATACACCGCCGTCGGCGTCTGGCTCGGAAAACGTGCATCGATCTCGAGCACCTTCAATTCGCCTTGATCCATAATCACTTCCACATCCATCAGACCTTCCAGATTTACCAGTCCGGCAAGTTTCCGGGAAATCTTTTCGAACCCTGACACCAGTTCGGCGGGCATAAGGCTGGGAGCAACCACGGCTTTACAGTCGTACACGTCGTCCATATAGAGGTCTGTCACCTGCAGCACACGGTAATCCCCCGGATTGCCCAAAACTTCCAGTGAATAGGTAGGCCCCTCTATATAGGCCTGCACCACCCATTCACCACCGGCCTTTGCAAGAAATGCTTTTAAGGCATCTTTTTCGCGAATAATTTTGATATTGGCACTTCCGCTGTCACGGCTGGGCTTTACGATCACCGGCATGGGGCAATGCGGCCAGGCTGCGGGGCAGGGAATGCCGGAACGGTCGAACAGAAGGTCCGAGGCCCTTTTGGATGATGACACGGCGTACGCGGATGGATCAAATGCAAATGGCACATCCGCAGATCGGGCACAGCGAGTCAGAGATGCGAGGGCGGCATCATTTTCAAGGGCCGGGATCAACAGGTCGACATCGGCCAGCAGTTTCCGAAACGCTTCCTCCCGGCGCAGGTCCAGCTGAACAAACCGGTCCGCCAGCCCCGCGGCTGGTACGCCGGCACGGCGGTCCACCACCAAAACTTCCCAACCGGCTTTTCGGGCCAGATAGGCCACCTCTACGCCCTGGAGGTTACCGCCGGCAACGGCAACTAGCATGCCGACCGCCGAGAGGAATCCACAGTTCCCAGAGCCTGGCGGCGATTGTTTATCCAGGCCAGATACTCTTCAACGGAAGCCGCGCACAGCCCTCTTTCGCCGAGAATATGCATGACACTCCCGGCTGTCCGATTGCCGTCTTCGATGTCCAAAGAAGACTGGGCCACCCCGGCAAGCCCCTGGCCCGGAGGAACCAGTGAGGTGATTACATTGGCGCCGGCATCGAGCCGTTTCCTTAAGCCCGCAAGACCGTCGACATCCAGCGAAGCGGGAATGAGCCGTTCCGGAAATACCAGACGCATGACGGCCGTCACCACGAGTTCGCGAAACGGATCCGCTGCTGACCAGTCGGCCATGGGGGTGCCGCTCTGGGGCACGAAATTCATAATCCGGATCTGATCGGCTTCCAGGCACCGCATCGTGTCAATGGAATCCGTGATGTCATCACTGGATTCACCTACCCCGCCCAGCAATCCCTCTTCGATGAGGATCCCCTGTGCATGGGCAACCACCTTTACGGTTAAACGATCATCATAGTTCTGCCCCGGTCTCAGCCGTTCGAACAGCTTGCGGCTGTGCGTTTCCTGGTAGCAGGCGTACCAGGTTACCCCGGCATCCGCCAAACGCACCAGGATGTCTTCCGATACCAACCCGGGAGATATCATCACCGGGAGCCCGGTAGCAGCCTTGACCGATTCCACGACATCGACGATCCAGTCGTAACCTTCCCCCTTGCGCTTCAAAAGTTCGGGGTCTTCCCCCATGGTCAGATCGATAAGATGAACGCCGGATTGGGCCAGCTCCCTGGCGGCCGAAACAATCTCCGCTTTGTTCTTGCGGTAGCGGACACTTTCACCGTTGGATCTTCTGTAATAACAAAAATTGCAGTTGTTGCGGCAGTAGGTGCTGATATACAGAAAACCATAGAGAAAAATTTTATTGCCGGAGAATTGCCTGCGCAGATGCCGAGCCGCGGAAAACAACGCATTGAGATGCTCCTTCTTTTTCAGGCCCAGTAAAAACCGTATGTCGGCGTTCTCCAGGCCGTCTCCCATTGTCGCTGCCTTAAGTATCCCTTCAAGTTTGGTATCCATCACTATTTTTTCCATCGGTTACATCAATACTAATTTTAAATAGCGGCACGGCCGCGTATAATTTAAGCTTGTCCTGTATTCGTATCAGCGAATACTTGGCAAGCTTAAATATTTAAGCGAACACCGTCCAGATAGGTAATGCTTCTGCCCACACTGCCCAGGTTGGGGCTGCCGTCCGCAACCATGAGCAGCCGTTCGAGACCGAACCCGATGCCGACCCAAGTTTCCGTTATTTTCCAGGCCTTGTCCAGTGCATGCGGCCCCATGGCGCCCGACCCCAGTTCTACGTCATCACCGGCAACCACG
>JAFDAT010000386.1 GCA_019313725.1 Deltaproteobacteria bacterium | reverse complement strand
TATATTTCTCTGAAAGAGGGCCGGACCACCAAAAAATTTGCCGACGGCAGAATTTTTTACCTGTGGAAAAGACGAACCGTGCTGTCGATGCTTGAACAACAGGGGTTGACCGTTCTGAAGGTTCTGCGAACGGTGTCCCCCCTGCGTGCGGAAGACGTGTGGCTGGCTTTTATTGCGTCCATACCCTAGAACCCATAGTTGCATAAACCCTATAGTTGCATAAACAACATGGCAAATGGCAGATAATAGCGTATATCATTCTACCGCTCTCCTCGGTTTTCCCTGCCGATGAATTTTATCCGGTATCGCATCTCGTGTTGATTTTTTCTTGAGCCGCGGGTATTTATAGCATGTTACCCAACCCATCTCTGTCAAAAGGAGTTGCTGATGAAGGAAACCCACAAACTGGCTGTATCTGAGCTGCGTTACACCTGTAATCCTGAAGTTTTCAAATTTAAAAACACTGCGGAGATTGAACCGCTGGATGAAGTCATCGGCCAGGAAAGGGCCGTACACGCCATCGATTTCGGCCTCAACATGAACAGCCCGGGATACAACATATTTGTGACCGGCATCGAAGGAACCGGCCGCACGACCATTGTCAGGGACATCACTTCCAAGTATGCACAATCACTCCCCACACCCTGCGATTGGTGTATGGTCAACAATTTCCATGACGAGTACCGCCCCAAGGCCATTCCCGTACCCAGCGGCAGCGCCGTTCTTCTCAGCAAACAGATGAACCGCCTCATCCACATGCTGAAGAGCAAACTGCCCAAAGCCTTTGAAAGCGCATCGTTCCGCGAAAAAAGTGCCCAGGTTCAGGAAAAGTTCCAGGCTGAAGAAAAAAGCCTGTTTCAAAAATTGGAACAGTCCGCCCAGCAGAAAAACCTTGTCATCAACAAAGCCAGCTCAGGATACCAGACCATTCCCGTTCAAGATGGGAAACCCATGACCCGTGAGGCGTTCCAGGCCTTGTCCGATCAGAAACGTAAAAAGATTGAAGCGGATATGCAGGCCCTCCAGGCCGAGATGGACACAACGCTGCGGGAAATCAATAAAATTCGCCAGTCCATGTCCAAAGCCATGGAAAAACGCATGGAGGAAACAGCCCTTTTCGTGGTGAATGACCGCATGGAATACTTGAAAGAGTCCTACCATGAGTGCGCAGAAATTCTGGATTATCTCGATGAAGTCCAGGCGGATATCGTCGAAAACGTGGAGGATTTCCTGCCGGGGCAGGAATCTGCCGAGCAGGGGGCCGGTATGATGTTCCCGGCCGACCAACCCTCTTTTCAAAAATACAAGATCAACGTGATTGCGGACCGGCGCAAGGCCAAAGGCGCCCCCGTCGTCTTCGAACCCAACCCCACCTATCACAACGTGTTCGGCCAGATTGAAAAAAAGGCCCACATGGGCGGTGTGACCACCGATTTTACACTGGTGAAATCCGGTTCACTTCTCCAGGCCGACGGTGGTTATCTCATCATGGAAATCGAATCCCTGCTGATTAACGCGGTCGTGTGGGAAGCCTTGAAGCGCGCCCTGCAGAACAAGCTGCTCTTTATCGAGGACATTTCCGCGGCCCACGGGTACGCAACCTCTTCGCTACGCCCTGAACCGGTCCCCCTTGAAGTCAAGGTCATTCTGCTCGGCGGCTATCAACCCTTTGAAATGTTGCAAAACTACGATTCCAAATTCAACAAAATATTCAAGGTTCGTGCCGATTTCGACCACGAAGTGGAGAGGACCGAAAACAGCATCCAGCAGTACGCACGTTTCGTGGCCCGGGTCTGCCAGCGGGAAAATCTGCTGCCCTTTACCCCACAGGGCGTGGCCTCACTGGTAGAGTTCGGGGAAAAGTACACCTCCAACAAAAACAAACTCTCCATCCGGTTCGGCCCCATCGTCGGCATCATCAAAGAAGCCGATTACTGGGCCGGCAAGGACGGTGCCGCGGAAGTTTCCACCGCCCATGTCATCAAAGCCTTTAACGAGCACCGCTTTCGCTACAACCTGTATGAAGAGAAAATTCACGAATCTTACCTTGACGGAACCATACTCATCGATGTCAAAGACAAGGTCGTCGGCCAGGTCAATGCCCTGGCCGTGTACCAGATGGGTGACATATCCTTTGGCCGCCCGTCGCGGATCACCGTCGAAACGTACATGGGCAAAGCCGGCGTGGTCAATATCGAGCGCGAAGCCAACATGAGCGGCAGGACCCATGACAAAGGCGTCCTGATCCTTTCGGGTTATCTCGGCAGAACATTTGCCCAGAACCACCCCCTGAACCTTTCCATCAGCGTCACCTTCGAGCAGAGCTACAGCGGTATAGACGGTGACAGTGCTTCGTCAACCGAGTTGTATGCCATTCTTTCGAGCCTGTCCGGATTCCCTATCGACCAGGGCATAGCGGTTACCGGCTCCGTCAATCAAAAGGGCAGTATTCAGGCTATCGGCGGTGCCAACCAGAAAATCGAAGGTTTTTACGACGTTTGCAAAACCCGGGGGTTTACGGGCAGCCAGGGTGTGATGATCCCCAGTGCCAACGTCAAAAACCTGATGCTGAAAAAAGAAGTTGTTGACGCTGTTGGGCGGGGGGAATTTCACATCTACCAGGTGTCCGCCATCGAGGAGGGGATTCAGATACTCACTGGCAAGGAAGCCGGCACCCCCAACGAAAACGGCGACTTCCCGGAGGGCACGGTGTTTGGCAATGTGCAGAAAAAGCTGAAATCCTATTACGAGAAGGAGTTACAAATTAGGAAGAATCTGGCTGACAGTTAAAATTGAATAGCCACTAAGTCTCAAAGGCGCGAAGAGTAAACAATGGAATATTTATCTGGGGCCAACTAAATTTCTCTGGTATAGCCCGTAGAGGAAGGTTTCCATATAGCAATAACTTTTCTTAGCGTCTTGGCGTCTTCGTGGCTTCAATAAGATAACCGCTTACAAGACTGGAAAATTAGGAATGGTTGTAAAACAGCTCAAACTTTCCAAAATGGCCATCTTCTGCTACCTGGTGGGTGATGAAAAAACCCGGACCTGCGCCCTTATAGACCCGGCCTTTGAAACCGACAGGATCCTGGCCGAAGCCAAAAAGGCGGGTTTCCGGGTCACCCACATCATCAACACCCACTGCCATGCCGATCACACCGCCGGCAATGCCGCCATAAAGGCCGCGACCGGCGCCAGGATTTACATCCACCGGGCAGATGCCGACAAATTGAACTCTATGATGAATGGCGCTTTTGCCAGGGTTCTGGGCGGCAGGGGCTCTCCCAAGGCGGACGTGCTCCTGGAAGACGGCGACACCATTGCCATCGGCAGCACCGCCCTTAAGGTCGTACACACACCCGGCCACACGCCCGGCGGGATCTGCCTGTACATCGACGGGCACCTTTTTACCGGAGACACGCTCTTTGTGGGCGCCATCGGGCGGACGGATCTGCCCGGGGGATCCCTGGATCAGCTGGTGACCGCCATCAAGCAAAAAATCTACACGCTTCCGGGGACCACTGTCATCTGGCCGGGGCACGACTACGGCATAAGGCCGAGTTCAACGATCGAATATGAAAAAAGGACCAACCCGTATACCAGGTAGATACCCGGGTCCAGAGGGCGTGTCGAA
>JAFDAT010000385.1 GCA_019313725.1 Deltaproteobacteria bacterium | reverse complement strand
TTCTTCGATGGTCGGTTCCGCCTGGCTGGCGGCATACTCTTCCGCATTCATGATGGATGTGATCGAAGCCCAGAATATTGATACCGGCTCACCTGTCTTCTCGATCTCGACGATAAATTCTGAGGAGATGCCCAGATTAAAATCAGTGGGCATGCTCGCGTCCAATCCATCATTATTCAGCGTGATTTTCTGCGCCACCATTTTCACACCAGGAAAATCAGTCAGGTTGTCCTGGCCGGTCCTGATATCTGTCTGGTGGAAAAGCGTAGAGGGATCGTTGAAGACCGCAAGCGTGCTGCTGGGGGCTTCCACCCATGCATAACCCTGATTATTAAACATAACGGTCCCGGTTCTCCACAAGCGGATAGCACTGAATTCATCCGGTTCTAAAAAATTGATATCAGACTCGGTTTCCGTCTCAATGGTAAAGGTACCCTCAACGGCCATGCTGTCGGAATACCCCA
This sequence comes from Deltaproteobacteria bacterium, assembly GCA_019313725.1. GTDB lineage: Bacteria > Desulfobacterota > Desulfobacteria > Desulfobacterales > B30-G6 > JAJDNW01. Next base: position 3,172 of record JAFDAT010000385.1, on the reverse strand, counting down.
GTTCACTGAAAATGCCGCTACCATCCACATAACTGTTGATATTGGCAGTGAAGTGAAACTCGAGCATTTCGGCGTTAGCTGATCCGGCAATAAATCCTGCGATGAATACCGATATGATGAATTTACGCATTTGCATCCTCCTTTCGGTTGTTCTTGCTGAAAAAATCAGATTTCACAATCTTTCATGTCATTATAGCAACAATCAGGCCAGATTATCCATAATCAATATATTATATATAATTTCAAGTATTTATAATTTTCAAGATGGTTTGCTGCCACATTAAAGTGACAAAATTTGTCACTTTTACAAGACAAAAATTGGCTGTTATTCGCCTTAAGACCATGTTACGAAGTAACTGTGGTAATTGCCCGCGGCTTGCATGGGAATGACATAATGCCTATTTTATGATACTATACACGAAGGACCATTGCCCGGCCGGGCAGAAAACAGTATGTAAATTATCGACTTTCAACAGCGTGAAGCCATCTTGAAAGGCCATCATCAGACTATGATGCGGTGGGTGGTCTTGAATATGATTGGAGAATACAATGACCGAGCCTGTCATCTTGAAAGATGCATTCAAACAATTTACCGCCGACCAGGACAAGATCATGACCCCCCAGGAAACCGTGGAACGGTTTCGTAAACGGTTGAAAGAGATCGACCTGGATATACTGGAAAAAACAGAGCGGATTGACAACGGGCGACTGGGTATTCCTGTTTTTTTCAGCAAGTGCGGCAAGGATGCCGTGTCTATCATCGGTACAAAAAAACAGATGGGCAAGGGGGCAACCCCCCAGCAGTCAGAGGCCAGTGCAGTCATGGAACTGGCTGAACGATTCAGTTTTTTCAGTTTCTGCAAAAATCCGAAGAATTTTTTCACCGACACCTATGCCAATCTTAAAAATGAGGTCATCGCATTTGACCTGATAGCAAAATCGGTTCACGACAATTCCAGTGATCTGGCTGTCACCAGGAACGTGTTCGAAAACCTGCCCCTCTCGTGGACATGGGCTTATAACCTTACCCATAAAAAAAGAGTGCTCGTTCCCTTCAGCTGGTTTCTGGCCATTAACGAATTCAACGGCCCCTCAGCCGGCAACTGTGTAGAAGAAGCCCTGTCACAGGGTATTTGTGAGGTTGTCGAACGGCATGTGTCCTCTCTGGTCAACCGGAACCGGTTGCCCGCGCCTTTGATCTGGCCTGAATCGGCAACCGATCCACTAGTCGTCGAAATGCTGGACAAATATACCAAGGCCGGGATCCGGGTTTTTTTATCGGATTTCACCCTCGATATGGGTATACCGTCGGTGGGCGTTCTGGCCTATGACCCCACAACCTTTCCCGGGAAAAGCGAGATTGTCTGGACAGCTGGCACCACCCCGGACCCGCAGAAGGCCTTGAGCCGCGCGCTGACGGAAACAGCACAATTGGCCGGTGATTTCAACACCGGATCCAATTACGTAGCCAGCGGCCTGCCCAAGTTCACCAATTTGAAAGATGCGAAATTCATCACCGGGTCGAATCAGATGATCAATATGACCGATCTGCCCAACATCTCGAACAACAACATCCGCATCGAAGTGGAAAACTGCATCGCCGCGCTTGCAGAAAGAGACCTGGATGTGATTGTCATCGACACCATGCACGACCGGCTGCGCATCCCGGCTTTCTACACCATCATACCCGGGGCCCATTTCCGTGAAAGAGCGGCAGGGACCAGTCTGGGCATGTTTTCCGCCAAGCTCATCACCGAAAACAACGCACCCGCGGAAGCCTATCGGCAACTTACCGAAATCGATGACAAACTGCCCGGTAAATATTATCTCAGCTTCTACCTGGGAACCAGCCTCCTGGGGATGGGGGAAAACCAGGATGCCCTTGGCCGGTTCAAGAAAGCATTGACCCTGGACCCCGCCCAGCAGGACCTGGCCAGCATCTACTCCTATATGGGGGTAAGCCTCAAAGAAATGGGTGCCTACGAGAAATCCCTCGAAGCCCTTAAAGAAGGAGAGGCCCACGACAACGAGCGCACCGACATCTACAACCTGAAGGGATTCTGCCATTTTAAACTGAAACAGCATGAACAAGCCATAGAAGCCTTTGCCAGAGTCCTGGAACTTAATCCGGGCTCGGCCATCGATTATGCCAACATCGGCTCCAACTACCGCGAGATGGGGGAAAAGGACAAGGCCATCTACTTCTTCGAAGTAGCCCTCTCCATCGACCCGTCCATAGATTTTGCCAGGGAAAGCCTTGCGAAACTGAAAAACAACAGCAAAACATAGCATTCGAGGACAACTTTCCATGAAAAACGATAAATATCTGCTCCACGCCATCCAGGCGGCTGTCGATGCCGGTAAAGCCGTTCTTGAGGTCTACCACTCCGATTTTGACGTGGACTACAAAGCCGACAACTCACCGTTGACCCTGGCCGACAAAAAGGCCCACGACATCATCTCCGGGCAACTCGCAGAATTCGAAATTCCACTGCTCAGCGAAGAGGGCAAAGCCATCCCTTTTGACACGCGCAGAACCTGGGACACGCTCTGGATTATCGATCCCCTGGACGGTACCAAGGAATTTGTCAAACGCAACGGTGAGTTCACCGTCAACATAGCGCTGGTAACCGCCGGCAAGCCGGTCCTGGGCGTTGTTTTCGCCCCGGTACGGAAATTCCTTTATTTTGCCATGCAGAGCCTGGGTGCCTTCAAAATGGAAGGCATGGATACGATCAATGCGATGTGCGGCCGTATCGCCCGTAGCACCTGCACGACAGTTGACCTCGTCAAGCAATCCATTTCCCTGCCCATCGGACGCTCAGGCGAACAGCCCTACACCATCGTCGGTTCGCGTTCCCATGCCACGGAAGCACTCGAAAATTTTGTCGATCAAAAGCGCAGTGCGTTCGGAAGCGTTGATTTCATCCCCGCCGGTAGCTCCCTGAAGCTATGCCTGGTCGCAGAAGGCAGGGCCGACATATACCCGCGCCTTGCGCCGACCATGGAATGGGACACGGCTGCCGGCCATGCAGTCGCGGAATGCGCCGGCGCCCGCATATACGAGCACCCTTCCGGCATCCCCCTCGTTTACAACAAGGAGAACCTGCTGAATCCCTGGTTTATCGTCGAGCGTTAAAATTTCATGTATTTGACAACATTTTTTTCATCA
>JAFDAT010000384.1 GCA_019313725.1 Deltaproteobacteria bacterium | reverse complement strand
GCCGTAATGCCGTGCATCTGCAGGACTATGACCGGTTCACTCGACAAGGCCTGCGACAAACCCCTGGAAGTCTGCATGGCCTTCGATTCACATGCCGACTATTATGTGGAGAACAACATGGGGCGCTATATCGAGGTGGATGAAGCACTCGATGTGCTCAAGAAGGGTGAAGCGGCCGGCCTCGTGCTGCAGCCGTTCAATTCACAGAAGATAGGCGGCATGTGCAGTTGCTGTGGCTGCTGCTGCGGTGTTCTGCGTTCTTTGAAAAAGCAGCCCAAACCAGCCGAAATGGTCAAAAGCAATTACTATGCAGTGGTATCCGAGGATGATTGCAGTGCCTGTGAAACCTGCCTGGACAGGTGTCAGATCGAGGCCATCCGGATTGACCTGGCGGCGGAAGTTGACCTGGATCGCTGTATAGGCTGCGGGCTGTGCGTAACCACCTGCCCGAGCGACGCTATTCGGCTGATAAAAAAACCGGAGGCGGAGCAGTACCTGCCGCCGAAAACCGGTGCGGAGACTTATATTCGCATTGCCGAAGAAAGGGGGAAGTTGGAAAAGTTGATGGGGTAAATCAGAAATCAGAAGTCGGAAGCCAGAAATCAGAATACAGCATCATTTTCAACTTTTCTCGCGACTGAATCTTTTCATGATGCCAATGTAGCCCAGGGTTCAGCCCTGTCGGGGCATTGGTGAATTAGCATTTTTTACATCCAATCCTTGGACAAGAATGGGAGGAAGCAACCATGGCTGAAAAAATCTGGCACAAGTCCTATGCACCCGGTGTTCCCAAAAGTATCGACTACGAGAAGATTACCATATCAGAAGCTCTGGCGCGATCGGCAGAAAAATTTCCTGACAGGACGGCACTCAACTACATGGGCAGACGCATCAGCTACAAGGCCCTCAACGATATGGTCAACCAGTTTGCCAGAGCACTTCAGGACATGGGCATTAAGGCCGGTGACAAGGTGGGGGTCAGCCTGCCCAACATCCCTCAGGTGATTATATCCAACCTGGCCATTTTTCGCATCGGGGCCGTTTCGGTGCAGAACAACCCGCTCTATACCGAAAGGGAGCTGGCCTATCAACTCGATGATTCGGACTCCCGGATCATTATCACCCTTACCCTGCTGGTACCCCGGATGCAAAAAATTAAATCCCAAACCAAACTGGAAAAGATAGTCGGGTGCCATATCCATTCATTTCTGCCCTTTCCTAAAAAGCAGCTCTTTCCCTTTGTGAAGAAGGACATGTACCGCAAGATCGAATCCACGGACGATGTCATGGTTTTCAGTGATCTTTTGGCCAGGTATCCGGCGGATTCTGTGGAAGACCAGAGCAGCTGGGAGGAGATGGGCGCCATTCTCTACACCGGCGGCACGACCGGTGTGAGCAAAGGGGTTATGCTGAGCCATTCTCACCTGAGTTCCAACGTGCAGCAGTTCGTGTCCTGGTTTCCGGATCTGAAACCCGGGGAGGAGCGCCTGGTGGGCAATTTTCCTGTTTTTCACACGGCTGGATTTTCCGCCATTCAAAACTTGATCACCTGGCAGGCCTGGGAAAATATCATGGTGCCCAGGCCGGAAGCAAAAATCAATCTCGACATTCTGAAAAAATACAACCCCACCTTTCTACCGGGCGTTCCGACCATATTCGTGGGCCTGCTGGCTGAACCGGCCTTCAGAAACCTCGATTTTTCAAAGGTCAAAGGCTTTTTTTCCGGGGCGGCGCCCCTTGCCGCAGATACCATCCGGGACCTGAAAGAGATTACCGGCGCCACCATGTGCGAGGTCTACGGTTCAACTGAAGCCGGTCCATTCATGACCGTGACGCCGTGGGGCGGAGAGGTCAAACCCGGGACCGTGGGCGTTCCCGTGCCCGACACCGAGATTAAAATCGTGGATATCGAAAACGGTGAAAAGGAGCTGCCCATCGGGGAACACGGCGAGATCGTCATGAAGGGCCCCCAGATTATGATGGGATACTACAAAAAGCCCGAGGCCACAGCAGAGGTCCTCAAGGACGGCTGGTTCTACTCCGGCGATATCGGCTGCTTCGATGAAGATGGCTACCTCAGCATCACCGATCGCAAAAAAGACATGATCATTGCCGGCGGCTACAATATCTACCCCGTGGAGTTGGACAATGTTCTGTTCGATCATCCCAAGATCCTGGAGGCTTGTACCATCGGTGTGAAGGACGAATACCGGGGTGAGACCGTGAAGGCTTTTGTGGTCGTAAAGGAGGGTGAGCGCCTGACCGAGGCGGAGGTGGTCGCGTACTGCAAAGAAAATCTGGCCGCCTACAAGATTCCCAAGATCATCGAGTTCATTGACGAACTGCCCAAAAGTGCGGTGGGCAAGATTTTGAGACGCAAGCTGAAGGATATGGAAGAATCGTCATGACAGCAGCTTTGAATAACAAACGAAAACGCACAAGCTGGTGGTGGAAAATCCCGCTTGGGTTATTGTTGCTGCTACTGATCGGCCTGGCCGTTGTGCTCCTGAATATCGATTCAATTGCACGTACGCAGATCAACAAAGCTCTGGATCGTTATCTTGTGGCGGGCGGCAACCTGGAGGATATCAACATCCGATTGATGGCGGGGCGCGTGGAGCTAAGCGGCCTTACGATCAATTCACCGCCGAATTTTGGGAAGCAACCCCTGGTGACATTGGATGCACTGGCAGTGGATGTTGTTCCTCTTGCGGTATTCAGCGGCAAGATCGTTGTAGAACACGTGGGGTTGAAAGGTTTGTCGTTAAATATCGTGCGCGACAAGCAAGGGGATTTAAGCCTCATGCAGCTAATTCCTGAGGCATCGCCTGCACCCGACGCCCTGCCTGTGGACGACAAAGGAGCGTTGGATCCGCTGTGGATTCCCATCGTTCATATTAATTCCATAGCGGTGGATGAGCTATTTTTCCATCTCACGGATCAACTGATAGGTGAACAGTGGTCGGCGGCTATGCATCTCGACCTTATTGTTGAGGGGCTGAAGCTCAACGATCTGGTGCGCCGCGACATTCTGGTGAATAGCGTCAAGCTTTCCCTTGGTGACATCGTCGTGGACCCGTTGCCAGGATTTAGTGAAGATCCGTTACTGGCCATCAATAATGTTCAAATCGTTTCTTCGGACATCAATCTGGGTACCTCACAGGTGTTGGTTTCCGAGGTTACGGTGGACACCCTGTCGGCCTCGCTGGAACGTAACGCGGAGCGCGAGGTCAACCTGCTCAAGGTGGTGGAATCCTGGATGCCTGTTACGGAAGGTGACCATGGCGAGAAATCAGACTCATCCGCTTTGGCTTCCACTGTCCACTCGTCTATGTCCATATTTGAGTTGCCCACCCTGATCGTGGAAAACATCCAGCTCAAGTCCGTCACTGCCCAGGTGCTGGATAGCATCGAAGGCCAACCCTGGCGGGCGGGATTCGATGGACTGGACCTGCAGGTGACGGGAGTAAAGGTGGGCGACCTGGCCCAGCAGGCGATCTCCCTGGCGTCCTTTGACCTGGATTTAAAGGGTATTGCCGTGGACCAGCCGCCCGGGTTCAGCCAGGCGCCCTTGCTGGCCATCAACAATATCGCCCTGGCCTCCAGTGGTATCGACCTGGGCAATTCCGAAGTGACCGTCTCCGAT
>JAFDAT010000383.1 GCA_019313725.1 Deltaproteobacteria bacterium | reverse complement strand
GCCATGGGCGCAATGGAGTTCAACACAGTCGCACCCGGCCATCTTGGCCCTTGCGGCCGCATCCGCAAAACACTGTTTAACCACCTCTATCTGTTCGATGGTAATTTCGGCCACCGGCATTTCAAAATCAAAATGAATCTTCAGCATGTCTGACGTCGGATTTTCAGGGCCGGGATACGGCGGAAGCGAAGGCCCGAATCCTGACATGACACCACCCAATCCTTCCAGCTGAACACCAAATTTAGCACCATGGGCATGGACCGCTGCGGCCATTCTGGCAAAACCGTCAATGAATTTATCATCATACAGGCCGACCCGGGTCAATCCCATTAATTTGAGCATTTCCAGGTCCGGTGGCGGACCGGCAACAACGGCCCCGGTCATCACGAGCCCGGCCCCCCCTTTGGCCCTGTCCTCAAACCACCGGATGGTCTGATCATTGATAGAGCAGTCCTCTTCAGCCGGCATGTTGAGAAACGGTGGAAACCCGATTCTATTCTTCAGTTCCATGCCGTTAATGGTAATCGGTTCAAACAGTTTTTTTTCCATTGACCTCCTCCTTCAGATAGCTGAGTTTGTTGGGTTTGTTGCGTTGGTTGGGTTACTTGGGTTTGTTGCGTTGTTCATGGCACCTGGAGTGCAACCGTCGATACGCACCCGTTCCATCAACCCAATGAACTCAAAGAACACAACAAACTCAAAACAGGAATGCCGCCATCCCTTGAAACCTTACTTTTGAGAATGACCCTTTTAAGTCCTGGCCTTCTTGACCGGAGGTTACGATCTAAAGTCCGGCATCTCCTTCTCCCGATCCCAGGTCCGATCCGTTACCCCCTGCTTTTTCATGGCGGACTTCTGGACCCTCAAGGTGCCGGTCCGGGGGATCTCATCCACCACATCCACATAGCGGGGCACCATGAAGTGGGCCATGTTATCTCCGCAGAAACGCATCAGGCCCTCAAGGTCGAGAGTTCTGCCTTCCACGGGTTTGGCCCAGATCATGACTTCATCCTCACCGAGTTCGGAGGGAACGCCAAAGGCGGCACATATGGCCACATCCGTGTGTTTTTCAACCACATTTTCCACTTCCCATGAAGAGATATTTTCACCCCGCCGGCGCATGGAATCCGATTTGCGGTCCACGAAAAAAAGATGGCCGTCCTTGTCGGCATAAAACAGATCACCGCTGTAAAGCCACTCGCCTTTTATTTTGTCCGAGGTGGCTTCGGGATTTTTATAATACTCGACGCTGCCGGTCTTTTTATCCAGCACCTTGCTGATCAATTCTCCGGGTTCCCCCTGGGACACCTCGCTGCCGTCGCCACCCACAAGCTTCCAGACTATGTGCGGAGCGGGTTTACCCACCGAACCCACCGGTGCATCGCCGGCGTTATGGATGGTGACACCGCCACCGTCCACCGCCCCGTAGCCCTCCCAGATGGTAACATTGAATCGTTTTTCAAAGCCTTTCCAGAGATTGGCCGGGCAGGCTGCCGAATGCACGATTTTTATGGGGTTGTTGCCGTCGTCCGGTCGTTCCGGCTGTTTCATCAATATCGGTATCATGGCCCCGATGGCATTGAACTGGGTGGCTTCGTAATGCCTGACGCGATCCCAGAACCGGGACGCCGAGAACTTCTTGTCGAGGCCAAAGGAAACATCGCCGGCCATGGCCCACCCAGCGGTCAGAATCAATGCATTGGCATGGAATAACGGCAGTGCCGTATACAGGGCATCTTCGTCTTTGTTGATGATCATGGCGGCCAGTGTTCGAAACCATTCCACCATGCCCGCACGGTTGCGGTTGACGACTCCCTTGGGCAGGCCCGTGGTTCCCGAGGTGTACATCAGGTAGGCAATGGCCCCCTCCGCTATGGTGTGATCGGGCTTTTCGGAAGAGGTATTCAACAGTTTATTGAGATCGAGGGTTCCTGCGGGCAGGGCCTGGTCCATAGTGCGCCGGACAAAAATTTTCCTGATCGATCCCAGCGGTTTGTCGAGTTCCGCCACCTTGGGGTAGAGCGTGTCCTCCACCACCAGGTATTTTGCATCCGAATGGGCCAGAATAAATTTCAGGCCGTCGCCTTTCAACGACACGTTCACCGGCACAGTATAATACCCCCCCAGGGGCATTCCGTAAAAGAGGTAAAGGTATTCCGGACAGTTGCCCATCAGGATGGCCACACCGTCCCCGGGTTTGGCGCCCTGGGCTGCCAGGCCGTTGGCCACGCGACAGGTCCACTGGTAATATGCCGCAAAACTGATGGTCTCCTGATCGTAGATAATATAGGGTTTTTCCCCCACCACCCTGGCGTTATGTTCGATGAGATCCGTAAAATAAGCCAGTTTGGGTTCGTCGGTCATGATTTGCCTCCTCATTTCTTTATAGGGAAGGATAGCTTCCAATTTACATTCGTGCCAAGCAACAATACTAAATGGTGTATATACAAGCTATAATTTCTCAAATTTTCATGTCCTTCATTTTATCACGGTCCTGACCGGCCTCTACGTAAATACGCATTAACGCCATGGCCTCCTCGCTGCGCAGACAGTCAAAAAAGAGCTTCCGTTCCAGCACAAGACCATCCTGCAACGGCATGCTGCTGCCCTGATAAATGGCCTTCTTGATATTCGATGGATGTCTCCAGCGTGGCCATATTTTGAGGGGGATTGTCAAATTTCCAGATAATGACGGGGCCGTCTTTTTCAACCGTGTGAAAACGAGGTTCTATTTTCATTGAATATTCACCTTTTTATTTTTTTTGGAGGACATGGTTTTTGCTCACCCTGCTTTTCCTCTCTGCTCCACTGATTCGAGAAACTGGATGATTTCCCGGGTGGTTCGCTCGGGATCCTCGATGGCGGTCATGTGGCCGACATTGTCCAGGATGACATGCCGGACATCGGGGATTTCCCGGGCCATTATCTGGCTGGGTTCCAGGAAAACGATGTCGAACTCACCCAGTAACACCAGGGTTGGACACTGGATCTGCCTGAGTCCTGCCACCATGGGATCCGGATCGGTATAAAAACACATCATAAAGTCACGTATGGCTGTGGGATCACTGCGCCGGATGAATCCCTTGTAAATTTCCCACATGCGCTCGCTATCCGGGTGTTCGGCCATCTTGAAAAGAAAGGGGCCGGGTTCGGCCCGCGCAATGGCCATCCACTCCTCCGCCGATGCGGTTTTACGGGTTTCGGCGGCCAGTTGAAACCCCTGCCGCATTTCCTCATTGTATTCCACGCCGGGAATTTCCGGAGCAGTTGCCGAGCCGGTATCGGTCAGCATCAGGCTTATGAGTCGTGTCGATGTCGTCATGGCGTAGCGCGCGGCCGCCATTCCGCCGGTGGCATGGCTTAAAATGTGAAAACGGTCCAGGCCCAGCCCATCGGCCAGGGCCCCGAAATCATTGGCCATGGTGCCTACATCGAAACCATGGGGTTCACCGTCCACCACGCTGCGCCCGTGGCCGCGCATGTCCATGGAGATCACCCGGTAACGCTCGGCCAGTTTGGCCGTCACCCCGGTTTCGCTCCAGTACCCGCCGTCTTCCATCAGGCCGTGGGTGGTGATAATGGGTTCGCCTTCACCGACATCTTCATAATAAATTTTTACATGTCCACGTTCCAACCAGGCCACGAGTATCCTCCT
>JAFDAT010000048.1 GCA_019313725.1 Deltaproteobacteria bacterium | reverse complement strand
AGTGTTTAAGATATGCTGAGAGTTTAAATTTTCTGAACCTAATTTTTGATATACTGGAGAACGATATGGAAGAGATTCAAGACACCAAACATACAATACGGAACGATATGGCCAGCGCCATCGATGCATTTTCTGCACAAGAGATTACAGAGAAAACCGGACAAATTGAGACGCGGCTTTTTGAATTTGCCAATTTTCTGGAATCAAACATATCGCTTCTTTACATCCATCACGGCCTTGAGGTGAACACCCGGGGCATTCTGGACCGATGCCTGGGATATAATAAGATTGTCGTTCTACCGGCTTTCAACACCGAAACTTACCAGATGAAGCTGATGAAGGTGGATAACCTGAGCACTGATCTGAAAATGGGGCCCAGGAAAATCCTGGAACCGGATCTGGAAAGCTGCAAGATCGTGCCCATCGAACGTATTGACATTGCCATTATTCCCGGTATCGCCTTGGATGAAAAGGGCGGCAGGATTGGGTCGGGCCAAGGGTTTTACGACAGGCTGATCCCCAAATTGCCGATTACGACCCGCAAGGTTAGCCTGGCGTTCGAATTCCAGATCGTTCAGCAGGTGCCCATGGAATCCCATGACAAATATGTCGACATCATCATCACGGAAAAGCGTATCATTTATAAAATATAGATTAATCCTATGCTGAACACATTGGTGCTGAACACATTGGAATCCGTTTAATTTTATGGATTTAACGCTTTCTCAAGCAGCTTCAGATTTTTCGGTTCCCCCACGGCCAGCACAGTTTCGCCGGCCTTGATCCAGGTTTTAAAAGAGGGATTGAACATCATGGCGTCATCAGATGTTTTGATGGCGATAATGATGAGGTCGTAATTCTGCCTGATACCGGAATCTTTCAGCATCACGTTGTTCAGGGGGCTGGACGCGCTGACCGATATTTCTTCCATCTGGATGTCTTTGCTTTTTGAGGTGAAGGCCTGGTCAAAAAAGCTGGTGACCGACGGGCGGATAATACGTTGGGCCATTCTGATGGCACCCATTTCGTAGGGTGATTCCACAAAATCAGCACCGGCCGCCTTGAACTTGATTTTAGAGCCTCTTCCGGAAGCCCTGGCCATAACCTTGATATGCGGGGCGAGCTGTTTGGCGGTGAGTATCAAAAAGACATTATCGGTATCCGTTGCCAGGGCGGCGACGATACCTTTGGCGCGCGTGACACCTGCTTTGAGCAGAACACCCTCGTCAGCAGCATTTCCGCAGATATAGAGAACCCTGTCGGCATCCATCGTCGGCCGCAAACGTTCATCGTTGTCAATGACGATAAAGTCAATGTCGGCATCCTTCAGGGTCTCGCAAAGAACCCTGCCGATGCGGCCGTACCCACAAATGACATAGTGGTCTTTTAAACGGTTGATTTTCCAGTCCAATTTTCTTCTCCCCATGATTAATCGTATTTTTCCTTCCACCATGAATTGGATAATGGCGCTTGCTACGTACAGATAAAATCCAACACCGAGGAAGATGAGGAACATCGTATAAATTTCCCCGGCTTTACTGATATTGTGCACTTCGCCATAACCGACCGTCGAGTAGGTAATAACCGTCATGTAGAAGGAATCTATCAAGTTCCACCCTTCGATGACCATGTATCCTATCGTTCCAGCGATAACGATGAGAAACCAGAAAAAGATCGATGCGATAATGTGGCGTGAACTATTCATAACGTCTTTCATATTGGCCATATTCCCTTGAAATATCAAGAGGTTTTTTTGTTTTACGCTAATCGACTTGACGTGGACAGGTGCTTTTGATAGAGATTCCTGCATGATAAAAGAGCCGATCAAATTTGAGCGCCAGCGTTCGGAAATGGTAAAGAAGCATATTGAAGCACGGGGCATCACCGACCCTTTTGTGCTGGATGCCATGCGGACGGTACCCCGGCATCTATTTATCAGCGAAGCCTTGATGGACCAGGCATACGGTGATTTTCCCCTGCCCATAGGAGACCAGCAGACTATTTCGCAGCCTTACATTGTGGCTGAGATGACCCAGGCATTGGAACTCAAACCGGATGACAGGGTTCTCGAGATCGGGACCGGGTCCGGTTATCAGGCGACCATTCTGGCCGAAATTGTTTTCCGGGTGTACACCATTGAGCGGCTTCATTCCCTATTTATAAAAACGCGGCGCCTGTTTGACCAGTTGCGGTACCACAACATCGTGACGCGCTATTCAGACGGCACGGCGGGCTGGCCTGACGAAAGCCCCTTTGATGCCATCATCATAACCGCCGGTGCACCCAGGATTCCGGAAACCCTGGTGCGCCAGCTGGCCATGGGCGGGCGTATGGTGCTGCCCGTTGGCGATCAACACACTCAGGATTTGATAAAGATTGAAAAGGATGAGGACGGGCTTCATCAGAGCAGTCTCGGTGGGTGCCGGTTTGTCAAGCTTGTGGGTGAACAGGGGTGGAAGGCGGGCTAAATGCTGAAAAAACTGTATCATTGGGTTCTTCACTGGTCGGAAACACCTTATGGCACCTGGGCGCTTTTTATTCTGGCTTTCAGCGAGTCCTCTTTTTTTCCCTTGCCACCGGATGTGCTCCTGATTGCACTGGCGGTCGGCAAGCCGGAAAAATCAATGAAATTTGCGGCGGTGTGTACGCTGGGGTCGGTTCTCGGGGGTATGTTGGGGTATCTGATCGGATGGCAGTTTATGGCTGCTGTCGGCGAAAAAATCGTTGAATTTTACGGCCTTACCGATAAGGTTGACTATATCGAAGTGCTTTACAACCGCTATGATGCCTGGGCAGTGGGAATTGCCGGCTTCACCCCTATTCCCTACAAGGTATTTACGATTGCGGCCGGCGCCTTTAAGATCAGTTTTGTGGTCTTTATCGTTGCCTCCACCGTATCAAGATCGGCAAGATTTTTTCTGGTGGGCGGTTTGATTTATTTCTTCGGCCCGGGGATTCAGGCCTTTATCGATAAATATTTCAACCTTTTGGCAGTGGTATTCACCGTGCTGCTGGTGGGTTCTTTCGTCCTGCTCAAATATATATTTTAGCAGCTATACCCGTGTTTTTCCTCGGCGGCAAAACACCCTTTTTTGTATAGCAGACGTTGTGCGTCGTGTCCGCCGCACACGCGCTTTATTGCCTCGACTGGATTCCCGCGAACTTTTCTTTAATTTTTTCATTCACTATTTGAGGGACCATATCTTCAATGTCGCCGCCGAATCGTGCGGCTTCTTTGATAATGGATGAACTCGTGAATATCCATCTTAATCCGGTCATGAGAAACAGCGTCTGGATTTCACGATTCAACCGGCGGTTCATCAAAGCCATCTGAAACTCGTATTCAAAATCCGAAACCGCGCGCAGACCGCGCAGGATGGCGTGCGCCTTTCGCTCGTCGGCATAATCGACAGTGAGGCCATTGAAAGCTTCAAACTCAACATGCGTATTAAACGCATGCATGCTCGTTTTCAGCATTTCAAGCCGTTCATCTATGTTGAAAAGTGACTCTTTGGTTGGATTGCACATGATGGCCACGACTATTTTGTCAAAGATTTTCAGCCCTCTTTCGACAATATCAAGATGACCATTGGTGACAGGATCAAAAGAACCGGGATAGATGGCAATTTTTTCCATGGGTGTACAAGCCTCGATTTTTAGGGTTCGGGTTTACTGTTTTATTAAGCATGTGTCTGTGGGGATCTATAGCATATAATCAAAAAATGAAACAAGGGTTTTCCCGTATTTTCGATGATCTATCATCCTGAAAAAGCGGAGATCCTTGGGCATGGTTTCGTCGATGCCGTGCTCGATGACAATGCGGGCGGCGGGTCTTGCCGCGGCACTGTCATGAAGATGCATCAGGGTGGGATAAACCATATTCATACCATAAGGCGGGTCCATGAAAATCAGGTCGAAACGGGGCCGGGTTTTCTTCAGACAGTTCAGGTTTCTGACAATATCCCACTTGATTATCCGTGTTTCCTTGAGCATGCCGCAGGTGTTGATATTTTTTTTCAACAGGCTGAGGGAATGCCGGGCATTGTCGATAAATACAGCCGATTGAGCGCCCCGGCTCACTGCTTCGAGACCAAGCGCACCTGTACCCGCGTATAGGTCCAGCACGGTTGCATCCTGTACCCGGGAAGATAGGATATTGAAAATGGACTCCCGCATCCGGTCAGCTGTCGGCCGTATCCGGCTGCCGTGAAATGTGTGGAGCTTTTTGCCCCGGCGTTTTCCACTGATAATTCGCAATTCTGAAGCTTCGCTAACTCCCTTTTTAAGCCACCGGCTCTGCCGGTGAGAAGTGAATAGGTTCTACCGATCCGGAAAGACAAAATTCTTGATATAAATCAGCGATTACCGGCAGAGTATGGCCCCTTCGAGGGGCCTTCCTCATACGTCCGGCTCTGCCGGTGGTCGCTGATTGGCGTTCACGCCGATCTGTTTAATTTTTTTGTGAAGGTAGCTGCGTTCAACACCGATAACCCTGGCGGTTTTAGAAACATTGTGGTCATTTTCAGCCAGCTTTTTACGTATGTACGCTCTTTCAAAAGATTTTTTGGCTTCCTTGAACGAGTTTGACTTGAAAAATGCCACTTCTGTGCCGGCTGCTTCATCGGCGGCGACCGGATTGTACGGCGCGGGAACGTCGGCAGCATGAATGGTTTCACCCTCAACCATGATAGTCAGACGTTCTGTAAGATTCTTAAGTTCACGCACATTTCCGGGCCAGTGATAATCGCACAAGATAGCCATAACTTCGGCATCCATCTGTTTGCGTGGACCAAGTCCTTTGCGGGTATTCTCATCGAGGAAGGTTTCCACCAGCAAGGGGATGTCCTCGTGCCGTTCCCTCAGAGCGGGTACCCGGACCGGTACTACGTTGATTCTGTAGTAAAGATCTTCACGGAATTTTCCAGCTTTGATTTCCTTTTCAAGATTTTTATTGCTGGCCGCAATCACCCTTACGTTAACCTTGAGGGTTCTGCTGCCGCCAACTCTTTGAAACTGCTGTTCCTGCAGGACGCGTAAAATTTTTGCCTGGGTTACCAGGCTCATATCGCCGATTTCATCCAGAAAAATAGTGCCGTTGCTAGCCAGTTCGAATTTACCGATTTTTTTAGAAATCGCACCGGTAAATGACCCTTTTTCGTGTCCGAAGAGTTCGCTTTCGATGAGTTCCTCCGGAATGGCTGCGCAATTTACGTCGATCAGGGGAAATTCGTTGCGAGAGCTCAATTGATGTATGGTGCGGGCGACCAGTTCTTTTCCGGTTCCGTTTTCACCGCCGACCAAAACCGAAGAGTCCGTGGGCGCTACCGCGTTGATCTGGCCCCTCAATTCTGCCACTAGGGGGCTGTTGCCCGTGATGGAATGTTTTTCCAGCGTTTTTTTGCGCAGGTAGCGGTTTTCTTCCTCGAGTCGCCTGAAATTCAAGGCATTGTTGATGGACAGGATGACCTTGTCGATGGAGAGGGGTTTCTGGATCAGATCGAATGCGCCCAGCTTGGTGGCTTTCACGGCCGTTTCCACGTTTCCATGGCCCGTGATGATAATGACTTGAATGTAAGGGTTGGATTTTTTGATTTCCTTCAAAGTTTCGATTCCGTCGATGCCGGGCATCCAGATATCCAATAGAACCAGGTCCGGGGAATCCTTGTCCATCACTTTCAGGGCTTCATACCCGTTGGATGCGGTCAGTACTTCAAACCCTTCATCCGACAGGAGACCCCCGAGAGAATTACGGATGGAGGGTTCATCATCTACGATTAGGATGGATGGAAACATGGTTTTTCCTTTCATGCATTAGAAGCAGGCAGTCGCTTTTTTTGAACGATATCGATACGCTAAAGCATGGAATGAATCAAATTCAGTCCTGACAATTGTTTCTATGTGTATAATTACAGGGGTAGTTCAATGATGAAAATGGCGCCGCGGGGCTCGTTGTCCCGCACGCGCACCGATCCGTTGTGATCGTTTACAATGGTACTGACAATCGCCAATCCCAATCCCATCCCTGTTTTTTTTGTGGAAAAATTGGGTTCGAAAAGCCGGGATTTATCTTCGTCTGAGATGCCCTGGCCACTGTCGGCAACTTCAATGCGAATTTTGTTGGATGCCTTGTCGTGCAGCAGGGATATGGCGATATTACCCTCTTTTTTTATGGCCGCGATGGCATTGTCCACCAGATTGATCATGGCCTGTTTGAGTTGCTGTCGATCGAGATTTAAAATAGGCACGCTGGATGGTGCCTGGATGCTGAAATTGATATTCTGGTGGCCCTCCCTGTAGAGCGCAACGGTCTCCTCAATGATCGGCAAAAGCTCGCACGGCTTGGGGTCCGCCGTGGGGAAGCGGGCAAAAGATGAGAATTCACTGACCAGGTTTTGAATCAGGTCTACGTGATCGATAATGGTCTGGGTACATTCGTCAAAAATGGGTTCATTCAGGTTTTTGGAGTATTTCCGCATCAAACGCTGGGCAGATAGTGTAATCGGTGTCAAAGGGTTTTTGACTTCGTGGGCAATCCGCCGGGCAACTTCACGCCATGCGGCCATTCGCTGCGCTTTTTCGAGTTCGGTGAGATCATCGAAAAGCATAACAATGCCTATGTGTTTACCCGCATCGCCTTTCAATGAGTTGAGGTTGATTAGAAAACTTCGCGGACGGCCTTTGATGTTCATCTTCAGGGGCAGTTCAACGGCGTTTTTCTTGGCATTCATCAGGCTGTCCATCACCTCCCGCGCCAGGTTCAGGTGCTGTCCCCAGAGAAGGCTGCGGTAGCTTTCATTCAGCACATCTCCGGATTTAAGGTGAAGCATTTTTTCAGCGGAGGTGTTGATGGTCGTAATATAACCACCCGCATCGAGGGTAATGACGCCGGCAGATACATTTTTCAGCACGATTTCTATATATTGCCGACGGGCTTCGATTTCAATGTTACGCTCTCGCAGCATGCGTGCCGAAAGTTCGAGCTGTTCTCTGCTTCCACGCAGGTCTTTGGTCATTTTGTTGAATGAGTTCACAAGGCTGCCGATCTCATCATCGGCTACGGCGCCTATGGAAAAACTCAAATCGCCTTCAGCCACCTTTTGGGTGCCCTCGGCCAGTGCCATGATGGGAATCGTGATGGATTTTGCCAGGTAAAAACCAAACCACACAGCGCAAAAAACCACCAATAGCGCGACGATGGACAAAGTGATGTAGTAGGTAATCTGAATCGGCCTTTTCAGGAGTTTGATCTGCTGGTATTCTTCAAAACCTCTGGAAATAGATGACATTTTTTCAGAGAGATCCAGGGGGATGATGACATTCAATACGATGAAGGCCTTTGCTTCAGTGTATTTGACACCGAAGGGAACGGTTCCGATGGTACGGATGAGTTGCCCGCGATCGATCATTTCAGACATCGTGCGGACATTGTTTGCATTCATCTCCTGTTGTAAATCATTTGCGGAAATTACGCTGAACGGCTGGTTTTCCAGCTCCGGGATGAGTGCATAGGTCATGCGTTTGGAATTGGCGCCATAGACTTCCACACCATCGATATTAAAAGCATTTTGAACGACCTGGACATAGTGGGAGAGCGCTTTGCGTTTCGCCGGTTCGTATAGTTTTTTTGTCTTTATCT
This sequence comes from Deltaproteobacteria bacterium, assembly GCA_019313725.1. GTDB lineage: Bacteria > Desulfobacterota > Desulfobacteria > Desulfobacterales > B30-G6 > JAJDNW01. The sequence continues at coordinate 5,094 of JAFDAT010000048.1, read as the reverse complement.
GATAGGCGACGCGGTCTATATAAAAACGGTTGTTATCCTCTGTCACCGTGTAGATGTTACGACCGACACTCAGGGAGTTTTCGAGCGCCTGTTCCACAGGCACATTGAACCAGAATTCGATACTGGCAGTGATAAAGTTTATGGAAAAGAAAAATAGAACGGTCGTCGGTAGAAGCGTTAAGGCAATAAAAGCGACGACCAGTTTGGTACGCAGTTTTGCGCCCATGACCTTGCGCTTGCGGTCATAAAGAAGCTTGACGAGGTTTCTCAAAACAAGAAATATGAGCAGCAGCAGCAGGAGCATGTTGATGTTGATCAGGATGAACATCAGGATGGTATTGGAGATGGGGAAGTCCGCACCGAAGTGAATGACCCTGTTCTCCGCCAGGGTCAAAAGCGTTACCACGGCAACGATGACGACGATGATGATCACTTCTCTTTTACGCCGTTTCTGATCTTCGATGGATATCGTAGTTCGTTTTATGTTGGGTTTTTTGCCCATGCTGTAACTTCACCTCAAAGTGAGTGATTCAAATTCACTTTCGGCAGGAAAAAAGGATCATCAGTAAATAAAATCAATTGTGTACCAGTCGGTTTCAAAATCCCACATGGACACGAAAAAGAGGACGTAGTGCAGGTATAAAGGAAGCGTTACCTTGCTCAACTGTGCTTTGGTTCTAATCTGATACCGATCACCTTTGTTCAGATGATCCAGGGGAACCACCTTCAGACTGTCGATTTCCGTCATTCTTTTTTCAGCTTCTTCAATCGATTTTACCGTGATCGGTTTGCCGTCTTCCCAGGATCTTTGGATGACGAACTCGTTTTTTAAATTCTCGTATTTAATGGTGTGGGTAATCTTGAGAAATACTATTTTTTTGTCGATCCAAAAGGATCGTGTCCGGTAAAGTGCGACGTAAAACGAGAATGTGGTCGAGACACCGCTCAAGATAGCGGTCTGCATATCTTCCGTAAAGGCACCTTCTACAGTCAGATAAATCAACAGGTCATCGCGTGTGTTGGTGACAATGATATTTTTCAATCGTGTTTCCTGGGCAAAGGTCTGATTGGCAAGCAGTACCAGGAGCAATATCGAAATGGAAATGGATGCTTTTTTAAAGAAAGGGGTCATGTCAAGGCGCTCGGATTTGATGGGTTGCGCATTCTTATGAAAAAATCAAAATATTTCTATGTATTAATGGATATGATGTTAAATGGCAAGAATTTTCAGCAGGAGGATTTCAAGCCAAAAGGCAGTTGATTTTCATAGATTGTCAGCCTGAATGCAACCGCATTTCTGAACAGGACGCCTAAGGCAGTGTGCAGGTCTGCCAGGATTGTTTATTCTCGAAAAATTTTTCAAGAAAGGTATGGTTGAATGCATGGCCTGATTTTTCAACGACCACGTGCCCGATGATCGGCATGCCGATCAGTGAAAAATCACCGATACAATCCAATATTTTATGCCGTACAAATTCATCCGGAAAACGCAGTCCTTCAGGATTCATAACATGATCTTCGGCGATGACGACAACATTGTCGAGCGAACCGCCCCGGGCCAGGCCGAAACGTTTAAGGAGTTCGTATTCATCCAGGAAACCGAAGGTACGGGCACGGCTGATCTGTTTCGAAAAGGATGCTTCCGAGATGTCAAAGGAACAGGATTGCCGTTTAATCATAGGATGATCAAATTCTATGGTGCCCGTAATGCGATAGCGGTCTGCCGGGTAAATGGCAACAAATTTTCCTTCCCCATGGAGCTCGATGGGTTCCTGGACCCGCAAATAGCTGCGCGGAACTGCCTGAGTTTTAATGCCGGCTGTCAGGATGAGGTCCGTAAACGGCCCGGCGCTTCCGTCCATGATCGGCATTTCGTAGGCATCGATTTCCACGAGGGCGTTGTCGACGGAGAGACCTGAAAAAGTCGCCATGAGGTGTTCGATCGTTGAAACGATAAAACCATCGTAGCCAATCACCGTGGCCAGGCTTGTGTCCACGACCATGTTGAAGTGTGCGGATATGCTCGGGCTGTCCAGGAGATCCCTGCGGACAAACTTGATGCCGTGGTTCTCCGGTGCCGGGTGGATGTCCAGGTTGACGGCCTTACCCGAATGCACCCCTACTCCGGAACAGGATACGGATGATGCCAGGGTTCTTTGATGAATATGCATGTGGCTCATTACCATGTGGTTTTTGTCCGCATCCTTTTTGGAGGCGGGTAGGATTCTATTTAGCCGGGCATATCAGCAATTTTAATGCCGTGTTTGCAAAAAGGGAAGTACATCTATAAGTCTCCATATTTACGTGAATTATAGCAATTAATCAAGCCTTAAGGCGGGTCTGATTGTTCATGGTTGTCGGCCGGTGTTAAAAAGGACACGATTTATGGGCTCATCGTGTCTTTTTGGCAACATACCGCTATTGCATCGGATGCACTAAATCATATGAAAACAAAGAAAATTATTCACAATAAATGGGGTGCACACCTGAGAATATTTTGTTACGGTTGTCCATATTGATAGTGTGGGTTTTCCGGAGTACACCCATAACGGTAAAATGCTTAGGAGATCAATATGAAACATGCTGTGCTGATCAACAATTCATATCTCGAAAACCTTTCCGTTCGCTATCTTGGTGCATATCTGAAGGCCTGGGGTGTCAAGGTAACGACGATACATTGCGAAGGCAAGCAAGATGCAGTATTCAACCCGTTGCCCGAAGATAGTCTCAAGGCGTTGTCGGCATACTGTCGTGATTGTGACCTTGTGGGCATTTCACTCCTGACAACCCATCAGTTGACGCGTGCTATCCAGATCAACGACCATTTGAAGCACACAACGGCGGCAAAAATCATCTGGGGCGGTGTACCTGTCATATGCGATCCACGGTTTTATCTGAAATATGCAGATTACATCTGCCTTGGCGAAGGTGAGACGGTTGTGGAACAATTGCTTGAAGAGATAGAACCGGCCGACATTCCGGGCCTGGGCTATAGAGACGGCGGCAACCGTATTCAGTTGAATTCGATTCCAACACTCCTCGATCTGGGCAAATTGCCCATGCCGCACCTGGAGACCGAAAATGGATATATCTTGAGGGACGGGAAATTGATTCCCTTAAAGGCTGAGCTCGGGCGCCTGATTCGTTACAGTATCCTTTCCGTGAGAGGATGTCCCTATAATTGTTCATATTGTTTAAACAGCAAACTCAAGAGCATTTTTTCAGGAAAAGGTCCTTATATTCGTTTCATCGAAACTACCAGGGTTATCGAAGAGCTTGTATGGGCCAAGGAGAATCTTCCCCGTTTACGCGAAATTATTTTTGATGACGATAACTTCTTTTTGAGGACTGAAAAAGAGCTGAAAAAGCTGCTCGAAACCTATGCCGAAAAAGTCGATCTGCCGATTTATTTTATCCAGTCGAACATCAAGCATATCACCGCATCAAAGGTGCAATTGATCATTGAAAGCGGAATCCCGCTGAAACATTTTCATATCGGACTCCAATCCGCCAGCTCTCGAACCAATACAACGGTTTTTAACAGGGCGTTCAACAAGGACACTTTTATCCGAACTATCAAGATGCTGGCCTCCAAAGGCATCAGTGTCACTCTGCATGTGATTTCGGACAATCCGTATGAATATATTCCTGATAAATATGAATCCCTACTATTTTATCATGACGTCGTCAGGGAGCTTAAAAAGCTGCCGACCATAGATATTCCCGTTGAAATCTATGATCACAAGCTGATGTTCTACCCGGGAGCGAAACTGTATGCGCAGGCCAGGAAAGATGGCGTGATATCGGGAGACTACATTGACGATGTATTATTAAAACGCAATACCTTGCGTACGTATGTGGATGATGTCGATAACGATGCTTTTGTTTTGAAATTATTCAATATCGCCGTTAGAAAAGGGAGGCTGTCCTGGATTGCTTACGGGATAATTAAAATACTGCGGATAAGGCCGATCTTTAATGCGGTGTCTCGTTATGATTTTTCAAAACCGTTAGCGTTGATTCTCAGAAAATTTTAAATCTCCTGGAGCGGGATCGACCTTGGTATTATTACCCATATATTATCCGTAAAAACACCAAAACCTTTCGGCATTGATAGGCACGAACATACCTGACATCATTGAAACTCTGGTACTGGTATTCCGGCCAGGCAAAGGAGGCTCAAGTGCTTGCCAAGGTTTTGAGTAGTTCCGTTATCGGCATAGACGCGTATCTGGTTGAGGTTGAGGTGGATATCATGCAGGGGCTTCCATCCTTTACCACCGTCGGCCTTCCCGAGACCGCGGTCAAGGAGAGCAAGGAGCGCGTCAAATCCGCTATCCACAATTCCGGCTATACGTTTCCCGATGACCGTATCACCGTCAATCTGGCGCCGGCCAACATCAAAAAGGACGGCACCGGTTTTGACCTGCCCATTGCCTTGGGGATTCTCACGGCCACTGGCATCGTTCCATGGCGTACGATGGAACGGTTTCTGGTTATGGGGGAGCTTTCCCTGGATGGGCGAGTCAAGCCTGTGAATGGATCCCTGCCCATGGCGCTTGCCGCAAAAAGTGCCGGTTACAATGGTATCATTGTGCCCTTTGACAGCCGCCTGGAAGCTTCGGTGGTCAAAGGCATTCATGTGTATCCGGTCAGAACGCTGGCACAGGCGGTGGCCTACCTGGGCGGATTTTCTGACATTGCACCGGTGGAAACAGATATTACGACCTATTTTGAGAAAAGCGAACGTTTCGCTGCCGATTTTTCCGAAGTGATGGGCCAGGAACACGTCAAGCGAGCCATGGAGGTTGCCGCAGCCGGCGGGCACAATATCGTCAAGTTATATATTATTTATTTATTTCTGTCATATCGAAGAAGCCAACCAACTCTTTTTCTCTTTTCCGCTTAAGAGCCTTCAGCTGTTGATATGTCTCCGGCGGATACCATGCACGCATGAAGGAACTACAGCCTTTTAAATTAACGTTATAAAATCTAAAAGCCTTATTATGAACCCCTTCAAAATATATATCCCATTCATCAGGCCGATTCAATTTCTTTACATGACTACGGTCAACATAACCACCCGGATAAACG
>JAFDAT010000047.1 GCA_019313725.1 Deltaproteobacteria bacterium | reverse complement strand
CAGCGGCGAGCAAACACCGCATTCTCACTTAAAAAACCATAGCCGGGGTGAATGGCCGTACAATCGGTGGCCAGGGCCGCGTTGATGATACCGCCCATATCCAGATAGGCGCTCGGCCCCCTGCCATCCAACATGTATGCCTCGTCACCCATGCGGGTGTGGAGGCAATGACTGTCATCTCTTGAATACGCAGCCACGGTCGGCATGTTCAGCGCTGCGGCCGCCCGCATGATGCGGATGGCGATTTCACCACGGTTAGCCACAAGAATCTTCATTGGCATGGAGTACTCCGTTTCGATGATTTAAAAACCTTTATCCGAAGGTCTTCTCCCCGGGCCTCAGACTACCGGCGACTATCCACGGTCTGATAGACGTCCTTTATGCAATCCGCACCCCTTGCTTTTTCAGCACTTTCTGGACTTCGGCGATATTGACCCGGCTGCAGGGCACGTTGTCTTTCAATGATACGGCGGCGGCAACCCCGGCGCCCTGTCCTGTGACCGTACAGCACATCATCTGCCGAGTGGCGGCATGGGAAACTTTGTCTCCGGCGACGCAGCGGCCGGCAACCAGCAGGTTCTCGACTTTTTGTGGAAGAATGATGCCGTAAGGAACCTGAAAGTACCTCCCCGTGGAAGGCATGACCGCAATGTGGTTCCCGTCCAGAAATTCCGGGAATATTCCGATGGAGTCATCAAATTTAGCCTGGTGCAGTACATCGTCTTCGGTGATATTGTAGGCACCTTCGATCTTTCGCGATTCCCTCACCCCAAGGGATGCGCCCATGGTTCTCAGGCGGGCCTTCTCAAAACCGGGGGTGTATTTTTTAAGGGCCTCCACCGCCCACATCACGTATTGCCTACCCTCAATTTCCGCCTTGGTAAGATCCCGGACATCGGTGGGGTCGATATCCGGCATGTGAATGGCGTTGAGTGAGGTCACTTCACCGGCATCTGTGAAGTTGCCCCAGTAGCTTTGCACGCGGGTGGAAGTGTCGGGAATTTCACCGGCCTCCCGGGCTTTTTTGAACGGCTCTAACAGAAATGTGCTGAACTCGCCACTTTCCTTTTCCCCGGAATCCTCCCCCCAGTCGGCGATGGAACTGGGTTTGCTCAATGTGTAGTTCAAGAACTTGTCGATGTCGACCCCGCTGCAGCCAAAGTTGACCGATACTTCTTCCAGCTTATTTTTCGGGTCCATAAGGCAGGGTACACCGGCACGATAAGCGATATCCGCGTCGCCCGTGGCGTCGATGACCCGTTTGGCCAGGATGGCCTGTCTTCCGGATTTGCTCTCGGTCACCACGCCTTTGATGGTGCTGCCTTCCATGATCACGTCCACGGTCATGCAGTGCAGAACCGGGATGATGCCGGCCGCCTGTATCATCTGGTCGGCGATAAACTTGAAAACTTCCGTATCCACAACTTCGTACAGGAATATGGACAGGCTTGCGCCCATCGCCTTGGCCCGTTGTTCGAACTCCACACCGATACCGCCGGCATCCACCGTACAGGCGTTGGAGCGATACCACGCAAGGGTTCCTATCATAGACTGGGTGATCACCCCCCCGAAACAGCCGTAGCGTTCCACAAGCATGGTTTCAGCACCCGTCCTGGCGGCAGCCAGGGCAGCAGACATCCCGCCCGGGCCGCCGCCGATTACAAGTACATCCGTCTCTGCCATAACCGGAATCGTCCTGGCCGGTTCTCGAATACTTTTCATCGTCTTACCCCCAGTTTATTAAAGCTATTCCATGCATGATTATTACCGACGGTGTATCCCCCACATTTGAATGAACATCGGGGTGTCTGGTCTCGCTGATCTATTTCATCATCCGCGAAGACGGGTGCGCCCTTCTCCAGCTGGACCAGCGCGTATCTTTTGAACTCACCTCCGGCAGCCACCTTTTGAAAAAAACGCCCTGGATTCCCATCAACCCTTTCTTCTCGGGATACCAGAGCGTTCCTGTCTCCCTGTCGTAAAGTACGAACGTCCTTTTGTAGGTCCAACCCGATGGTGCCAGCGTGAGGGTCTTGCCATCAATTTCGCGGCTGTACACAGCCGCCAGATCTACCAGGGGTCAGTAACCGGCAACGATCGGTTTGGAACCGAGAAACGTGTTGGCCGTTTCATGGTGTCTCAATCGTTTAACAGAATAGGCATGGGCATCGTCGTCGTCGACGACACCGATGATGCGCAGGTTTGATGGATGGCGATCCTCGCCGGAATGCCAGTCGGTTTCATCCAAAGGGTCGAATGCATACCGGCCGATACCGAATTCAAACTTATAGGGGTCGAACCCGAGGGTGGCTGCCTGGGTAATGTCCCAGCGTTCCCCGGTCTGGTCCACGATAAAGATCTTGCCCCCTTCTTTTTTGACCCTGGCTTCGGCCACCTGGAAAGCCATCAACAAAAACCAAATGGCCATAAGCAACGACTGAATTGTCCTGTTAGTTACGATTTTCATTTCAACCTCCCCTCTTGCTTACGCCATGTTGTTACGAGGAAGCATCAAGTTTCTTTTTCATGCGTTCCTTGGCTGCATGGGAAAGCATATCTTCGGTTTGGGCGCAGGTCGAGCCATTGCCGACCGCTCGGCTCATTCTTCTCAACATCATCAACTGCTGTCTGAAGCGGTAACAGTAACGGCACATCAATAGATGCATCCAGACGGCCATGCGCTGGTTAAAGGGGAGCACTGCATCCATCGATTGAGATACCTTTTGTGAAACTTCGTCGCAGTGAAACATCCAGTGGCTCATGTTATGTCCCCCCCATGTTTCTGGCCGAATCCGACGCCTTCAAGACATCGTCGCAGCAGCATTCTCGCCCGGTATAAAATCACCCAGCAGTTGGATGATGTAATGCCAAGCCGCTGACAGATTTCCCGGGTGCTCAGCCCCTCAATTTCCCTGTAGGCGAAGACATCGGCCGTCTTTTGGGACAAGCCTGAAAGGCACCGGTAAAAATGATCCAGAAACTCCCTGTTTTCCTGTGACTTACCGGGATCAGCACGCCAATTTTCCGGTCGAATCCGCCAACTGCCTTTGGCATTAAAGAATGCCTCCAGGCTGTCGGGGTCCTGTATGAAGTCTTGAACATGGACCGTGGATTTATTCTTGCGGTAATGGTCGACCAGTTTGTGTTTTAGGATGCCGAACAGCCAGGTTTTTTCAGAGGATTGCCCCTTGAATCGTTCCCGGGCCCGTACGGCAGCCAGGAACGTTTCCTGAACGATATCTTCCGCCGTTTCCCGATCCTTGACCCTGGCCAAGGCAAACCCAAAGAGCACATCGCCGTATTCATCCACCCAGGCTTCGGGATTTATTTCCTGTTTACCTTCCATGCCCGTCAGGGTATCAAATCATCATTTTTTTGCAAGCGGCAAAGCCCCTGGTTTTGCAAGTTGACTACGTTCATCTTGCGGCCAGAGACATGCCGCCGTCCCCTCGGCCGATCAGCTTTTCAGCCCAAAGGCACTCACTCATCCGGGTGACCACGGTGAAAATACGGGTTGAAAAAACATACCGGATGAATGAGCACCCCGCCTTTACCAGACAAGTTCTCTCAGCTTTCGGAATAAAATATCGTTCAACGTAGAGAGGCCTTTAAAGCGCCTACCATGTTTTTCATCTCCTTGGGGTCTCCGGTCGGATGCAATACAATCATGACCATGGACCATTTTCCAAAGGGTGCCTCGTTCAGGGATGCACTGTAATTCCCGTCTCCCCATTTGTTGGTCTGAAACATGTAGGGAGCGGAACCAGCACCGGTTTCACTTTTTTTAGGTTTCATGTTGACGAACCACACGGTGTAGACGGAGTCCGGCTTGAGACCTCTGGCCTGGATGCTCACGTGGGAATTGTCGATAAAGGCCGTGCCTTCAGCATCTGGATGGTGTTTTGTCGGCTCGAGATCCAGTGTACGGCCATTGCCGACCGCCCAACCAGCAGTGATAAAAAAAACAGTGACCAATCCGATTATCATTATCGCAATCATTTTTTTTGAAGTCATGATATCCTCCTTATTATACGTCAAAGCACTTTTTTTAAGATTATCAAGCCAACCCTGTCGTTAGGGTCAACCTGCCTTGTTCCACCTCTATTGAAAAGCCTGCGTCGCTTTGATCGATGAAGCTCTTCGTTTGTTACTTTTGTCGATTCGTTTCGAAAATCCTTACACGTCGAGATTAAAAAAAAACTGAGGGTTGCCTAAACGATCCGAAAAAGATACTTGAGACTAAGGGTTGGCGCAGAAATAAATTCGCAGATTTTCAGAGTTCAGGCGCCCGTTCAGCAAGGCGCGAAAACGCAGGAATATCTGGCATATGTCGAATTTTCGCAACACCGTTGAGCGGGATGGATGGGCGCTGAAAATGTGAAGTTATTTTTGAGCGAGCCCTATGCATTCAACCCAAAATTCATAACCGTACAAAGGATCAGACATGACCCACATGACCATACCTGAAAAAGGCTCGTCCAGAGAGACTGTCCTGTCAAATCTCAAGTCAATGAAGTCTGGTGATGCAGACTGGCACAGCGGGCAGCTGTTCGGGCTGATCTACGAAGCCGGCCAAAAGGTCGAAAAGCTTGTCAGGGAAGCGGCCTCCCTCTTCCTGATTGAAAACGGCCTCAGTCCCCTGACATTCCCGAGTCTGTTGAAAATGGAAAATGAGGTCGTGTCCATGGTGCTTTCACTGATGGAGGGCGATGACCACACGGTGGGCTGCACCACATCCGGCGGTACGGAGAGCATCTTCATGGCCATCAAGGCTGCCCGGGATTGGGCCCGGCAGGAAAAACCGCAGATAAAAAACCCGCAGATGGTGGTACCGGTGACCGCCCACCCGGCCTGGAACAAGGCGGCTCACTACCTGGGCATCGACATCGTCATGACCCCTGTGGATGACTGTTTTCGGGCCGATACCACCGCCATGAAGGACGCCATCGACGAAAATACCATCATCCTCGGCGCCACGGCCGTAACCTACCCTCACGGCATGGTCGACCCCATACCCGCCATCGGCACCCTGGCCGAAGAATACAATTTGTGGCTGCATGTAGACGGCTGCCTGGGAGGCTTGATGCTGCCCTTTCTCCGCAAGCTGGACTACGATATACCGGCCTATGATTTCAGGGTTCCCGGCGTCAAATCCATCTCGGCCGATGTTCACAAGTATGCCTACACCCCCAAGGGGATATCCACCGTGCTCTACCGCAACAGCGACCTCAGAAAATTCCAGTTCTTCATGTACACGGAATGGCCCGGCGGTGTGTACGGAACACCCAGCCTTGCCGGCGGCAGGCCGGGCAGTGCCATTGCCGCAGCCTGGGGCGTAATGCATTATCTGGGCGAAGAGGGTTTTTTACAACTGGCCCGGGATGCCAGGTCGGCCACGGAAAAACTCATGCAGGGTATCGCCAACACCCCGCCGCTGTATGTTCTGGGAGAACCGGATGCAACGGTGTTCGCCTTTGGCGGGAAAGATGTCAATATTTACGAACTCAGCGCACGCCTGAAAGACTGCGGCTGGCACGCTGAAGCCCAGCATTTGCCGGCCAGTCTGCATATGACCGTATCACCCATCCACAGCACCATCGTGGATGATTTTTTGAAAGACCTGGGAAAATCCGTGGTTGACCTGCCCGCATCCGATGCCCAAGACATCTCCGAAATGGCCGCCATGTACGGCATGATCGGCACCATGACCGATAGAAAAGTCGCCCGGGAGTTTGCCCTGGATTATCTGGATGATCTGTACCGACTCAAGAAACCCTAATAGTCAGGGGTCATTAGAGAAGAAAAATGATAAAGGGTATTTTTATATCGTTCCCAAGACAGGTGAAACCCAGGAAAGCATACCGCCTGAAGAAATCATCGCCTTCTGCCGGGAAAGAATCGCCGCTTTCAAGGTTCCCAGATATATTGAATACCGACAGGAATTTTCAATAACCCCATCCGGTAAAATCCAAAAACATGTGCTACTGACGGAAAAAGAAGATTTAGCTGACGGTTGTTACGATCGATTCAAGGTAGAGTTTCCATGATGGCATCGATCTGTTCGTAGCGGCCGCTAATTTTTCTGAATCAAATCTTGAAAATACCGAATAGCTTCATTACTGCCCCAATCCCTTGCACCCATGATTTTTTCAACAATAATCCCATTCTTATCGATGATAATACTCTCCGGAATACCTGTTGTCCGGTAGAGCCTTTGTATCGTCCCCTTCGGATCGATCAATACGGGAAAATGCAGCCTATGCTTTTTCATAAAAGGACGCACGGCCTTTAAGCCTGACGCATCGATGTTTACGGCTAAAATTTCAAAATCTTCCTTATTCAGGGATTGAAAAAGTTTTTCCATGGAGGGCATTTCTTCCACACAAGGAGGGCACCAGGTGGCCCAGATGTTGAGAAAAACAACCTTGCCTTTATAGGCACCCAAACTGACCATGTTACCGTCCAGATTAGGCAGGCTGAAGGGCGGTGCAGGTTTTCCCTTTTGAAATTGAGATGATCCCAATTGACTGAAGGTCGAATCTTTGGTTTGAAGCAGGAAAATAATCCCAGCACTGATAACTGCTAAAACAATCAGTACAGCGGATTGAAGGCTTATTTTCCGGCCATTTCGGGCTTTTTCATTCATTGCCAACAAAGATAAAATTCTTGGGTTCTTATTTTCTTAGCTTCTGATCTTTTGTCTATCCGCTGATGATCTGTGCATAGGCGCTGTGGTTGTGGATGGATTCGAAATTTTCAGCGCTCACCGAAAACCAGGTAATGTTGTCGTCCTTTTTCAGTTTCTGGGCGATATCCCGGACGATGTCTTCGACAAACTTGGGGTTGCTGTAGGCTTTTTCAGTTACGTATTTTTCATCGATGCGCTTCAGTATGGAGTAGACTTCGCAGGAGGCCGTACTCTCCACCAGTTCGATCATGTCCTCCATCCATATAAACTTGTTGAAGCGGGTGCTCAGGCGCACTTCCCCCCTCTGATTATGAGCCCCGAAGTCACTGATCTCCTTGGAGCACGGACAGACAGAGGAAATGGGCACCACCACTTCGGAAACCAGGTCGATTTCCCCTTCCTGGTTGCTGTTCCCGGTAATCCGGCAGGTATAGTCCATCAAACCGATGGAATTGCTCTCGGGCGCCTTTTTCTCGATAAAATAGGGGAACGTCACCTCCACGTGGGCGGAAGCGGCGTTCAGGTGCTTTTTCATCTCTTCCAGTATCTCGGAAAATTTTTTCAGGGACACTTCCGGACGAAACAGGTTCAGCATCTCCACGAACCGACTCATGTGCGTGCCCCTGTCCTTGTGCGGCAGGCTCACAAACATGTCAATGGTGGCCACTGTGGGCTGAAACCCTTCACGCTTGTCACGCACGGTGATGGGGTATTTCAGGTTTTTGATACCCACCTTGTCTATGGGCAGATTTCGGTGGTCGCGTTGGTTTTGTACATCCTGCATTTGATCTATTTCACACCCTGTTTTCTTGGAACACGAAGAATAAGCCCTTATACTCTTTTCCGATGTTATCTGATATAAGGGTTCCAGGATCCAAGGAGTCAAGGGTTCAAATGCCTGCCCTTAAAGCTTTCACTCGGCCCCTTGGATCCTGGAACCCTTAAATCCTTTTGTTATTTTAATAAATAGTCCAGCCTAACATGGCTCATGGACCTGAATATATTCCCCTTGATCTTTTTATTGCTGCGATACAGTTTTTCCAACATCGACTTGACCGCCTGCCGCTTGGAAACCCTGGACGTGGGACAGGGGTTGGCAAACTCGGGAAAGTCCATGGCGTGGGCAAAACGTTTTATCGAATCCTCGTCGGCATAGGCCAGAGGCCTTATGACCGTGAACCTGCCCTCGAAAAAAGACTGGGACGGTTTCATGGTGCTGATTTCGCCTGCGTAGCACATGTTCATGAAAAGCGTCTCGATGATGTCGTCCTTGTGGTGCCCCAGGGCCAGCTTGGTGCAGTTCAATTCGTCGGCGATCTCAAACAGCCGTTTGCGTCGCAGCCGCGAACACAGAAAGCAGGGATTTTCACGATTTTCCTTGCTGTGGGCAACCAGGCCGTGGTCGGTGTATTCAACCCTACGGGAATATCCCTGGTCACGTCCGTATTGATGGAGTTCCTCACCAAATCCGCCTTCAAACCCCGGATCCACATAAACCGGGAACAGTTCGTAGTCGATGGGGACCCTTGCCAGGCGCTCATGCAGAAACCACAACAGCGCCATGCTGTCTTTCCCGCCCGAAAGACCGACAACGATACGATCGCCGTCGGATATCATGTCATAGCGGTGCAGGGCCTTTCCGAATACCCGGTTGAGGGCTTTGTACACGTAGCTTCTGGGTTTCGGCGACGGGGACATGGCAACCTCAGGGTTCAGCTGTCCTTATGCGTCCTTTTCCGCTTCTGTTTCCGCGGCAGGCGCTTCTACAGTTTCGGCAGCGGGTTCCGCTGCGGGTTCGTCATCTGCCACGGCTGCCTCCGCCTCAAGCGCTTCCGGTGCTTCTGCGGCTTCCAACACTTCGGGCACTTCTTTGATCACGACTTTCCCGGCAGCGATTTCCCGCAGGGCAACCACGATGTCTTCATTCTTTGGCGAGCTCACCAGGTATTCCGACCCCTCCCTGATTTGCCGCACCCTTTTGGCTGCCATGTGAACCAGCTCGAAACGATTTTCCACCTTATCCAGACAATCCTCTATGGTAATACGTGCCACTTTTTTTCCTCCTCAAAAAATACCTGCCTCAATCAATTATATACACCTGAAACCAGCTCAAACAATATCCACGATCTCATACACCCGCTTGCCCGCGGGTGCCGCCACAAGGACTTCATCTCCGATCTCTTTGCCAAGCATGGCCTTACCCAGGGGTGACGTGACCGAGATACGCCCGGCGTTGATATCGGATTCGTCCGGCCCCACGAGCAGATACTCCACGCTCTCACCGGTATCGACATTCTCCAAAACAGCTCGACATCCAAATACCAGATGATCCTTGGGGGTATTTCTGATATCGATAATATCCGCATTGCCCAGCTTGTAGCCCAGCTCGCTCACACGCCCTTCAATAAAGCCCTGCCGCTCCTTGGCCGCGTGAAATTCGGCGTTTTCGCTCAGGTCACCGTGGGCGCGTGCTTCTTCTATAGCCTTGATGTTACTCGGTCTTTCGACCGTTTTCAGGTGCTCAAGCTCCTGTTTCAGCGCCTCATAACCGGCCTTGGTGATCGGTATTCTTTCCAACTGCATACTCCTACCCCGGACAAGCCGGAAATTCGAATATAAAAAATCCAAACGCTAAATAATATACACTATCATGCGACGCTTATAATTTCCGGTTATGCGCCGGCAACATACCCGGCAATGATATCACCCACTGCGTCGGTGCCATGCCCCATTTTGCCGGCGGCAACATCTTTGATATCATCCCGCAGGGCCGTAGTCACTCCCTTTTCAACATCCAGGGCGGCTTCGTGTTCTCCGATGGTGTCCAGCAGTATCTGACCGGCCGAAATGGCGGCAATGGGATTGATGATGTTCTTCCCGGTGTACTTCGGGGCAGAACCGCCGATGGGCTCGAACATGGATATGCCTTCCGGATTGATGTTCGCTCCGGCCGCAATCCCCATCCCGCCCTGTATCATAGCGGCCAGGTCGGTAATGATATCACCGAACATGTTGTCCGTAACGATGACATCAAACCACTCCGGATTCTTGACCATCCACATGCAGATGGCATCCACGTGAGCATAATCGGTTTTTATGTCGGGATATTCGACCGCAACTTCATAAAATGCCCTTTCCCAGAGATCGAATGCATAGGTCAGTACATTGGTTTTGCCACACAGGGTCAGGGTCTTCTTACCGCTGCGCTGCCGGCAGTACTCGAATGCATAGCGAATACAGCGTTCCACGCCCTTGCGGGTGTTGATGGACTCCTGGACGGCAACTTCATCCGGAGTCCCTTTTTTCAGCACGCCGCCCGCACCGGCGTAAAGGCCTTCTGTATTTTCCCGGACCACCACGAAATCAATGTCTTCCGGGCGCTTGTCTTTCAGTGGTGTCTCGACACCCGCGTAGAGTTTGACCGGTCGCAGATTGATATACTGATCAAAGTGGAACCGCAGCTTCAACAGGATATCCTTTTCCAGAATGCCGGGTTTGACATCCGGATGGCCGATGGCCCCCAGGTAGATGGCATCGAACCCGGACAGGGCATTCATGACCTCGTCCGTGAGTGTCTCGCCTGTTTTTTTGTAATGTTCCCCGCCGATATTGAAGGTCTCGAACGTAAACTGGAATCCGTGCTTCCCGGAAACCGCTTCGAGCACCTTGACGCCTTCCGCCAATGCTTCAGGCCCGGTTCCGTCTCCCGGGATCAAGGCAATATTGTATGCTTTGCTCATAACGCCTCTTGCTCAGTATCCATATTAGACTATTTACATTAACCAAAAACAGAACCTGCACAGAGATGCATTTCAAATCACAACCAACAACCAAATGTGAGATTACGGCAATTTGAATTCAAAAGGGATGCGAACTCTGCTCGGTTCTTTCTAAGTTCTCGGCCTCTTTCCGTTTTGCTTCCTTGTGATGTCGCCACGTGGTAACGGGGCCTGACAGGACATAAATGGCCCCACAAAGGAACAGGGCTATGGAAGGTTGGGATGCCACGAAAATAATGATTAACAGCGCAGCTACCAGGGCATTGAAGTTCATCTTTCGAAACAGTCCTAATTTTTTGAAACTGTGATACTTGATCGAACTGACCATTAAAAATGAGAGGGCATACAGCATGATCAGAATCAGAACAGGATACGCATCGCCCCCGATGTTGAGCTTGTGAAATATCAGCACGGTTGCGGCACTCATGCCCGCTCCGGCCGGAATGGGCAGGCCCACGAAATAATCGCTGTCAATGGTGCCCACCTGGGTGTTAAAGCGCGCCAAACGGAGTGCACCGCAGGCCATGAACAAAAAGGCTGCCAGCCATCCGATACGGCCGAATGGCTTCAGTGCCCAGAGGTACATCATCACCCCCGGAGCGATACCGAATGAAATCACGTCCGCCAGTGAATCGTATTCCACACCAAACTTGCTGGTCGTGCCTGTGGCCCGTGCAATTTTCCCGTCCAGATTGTCAAACACACCGGCGATAACAATGGATATTGCCGCCGGCAAAAACTTTCCGTCTATGGCGGCGATCACCGCATAAAATCCGCAGAACAGGTTCAACGATGTGAACAGATTCGGCAGCAGGTAAATACCCCTTCGCAGGTTTCCGCTTTTAAATCCTTTCTTTGTTTTCATATTGGCAATTCTCCCAGAACAGTTGTTCCCGCGCTCACACGGTCCCCCACCTTGACCGAGACTTCTGTATCTGCAGGCAGGTATACATCCAGGCGTGATCCAAAACAGATCAGGCCGAAACGCTGCCCCCGGACAACGGATTGCCCCTCCTGAACATTACAGATGATACGCCTGGCAACCAGGCCGGCAATCTGCACGAAACAGATTTCCCGTCCCTTATCGGTTTTCAGGAAAAGTGCATTGTGTTCATTGTCACTTGAGGCCTTGTCCAGATTCGCCGAAAAGAACTTCCCGGGGAAATAGGCCACCCGGACAATTTCCCCGTTGGAGGGAATCCGGTTGACATGCACGTTGAAAATCGACATGAAAATACTGATTTTCAAACAGCTGCCGGAACAGAATCGGCCTTTCTCCACGCTTTCCACCTTGATCACTTTTCCGTCGGCCGGCGACACGACTGCGCCGTCCCGGTCAGGGATGACCCTGTCAGGGTCCCTGAAAAAATAACCGATGAAAAACGTTGCGACAAGACCTGTCAGCGCCAGAACAGCAATACCCAACAGCGCAAACACCGCTGTCGCAAATGCGGCAATACCCACAAACGGCAATCCCGCTTTTGCGATGGGGAATGCGAACGGACTGGCCGGTTCAACCTTTTTATAATTTTCCACGAAAACTATTTCCTGAAACAGGCGCTTTTATTTTGAAACTGTAATTTATAACAAGTTTATCACGATTTGTCAATTCTAATGAATATCGTGTCATGCGTCTTCCGCTTGGCGGGCGGCATTGACCTCTGCATCGGATTTTCGAAGGTAGAGCGGCTGCAATATCCCGTTTGCAGGTACATCGTTGTTTTCGAATTTTACCAGGGAGAGTCGTGCAACGGTTTCCCCCCGAATGGTGTGCGCACTTAGAGCGGCAAAAGAAATTTTTTCCGCCAGTTTTTCCTTTAAGACTTCCTGGTACAGCAGAGCACCGCTGCCCACCAGGAGGCAGGGTTCACCGATATCTTCCGCCACAATTTCCGGCGGGCCGACCCGGGGCCCCGTTACAGGTGCGATGGCATGTCCGGTTGAGCGATAAAAGTTGTAATATACCTCTTTCCTGCGGGCGTCCAGCATAGCGCAAATCAGGGACGCCCTGTGAGCTGTAGGCGCCGCCTGAACGGACAGAGCATCCAGGCTGGAAATACCGACAACCGGTTTCGATGCCGCCAGAGCCATGCCCTGAACCGTGCTCAAGCCTATCCTCAACCCCGTGAACGTGCCCGGCCCGGTGATCGCGGCAAATCCATCCATGTCATTCACGGACATACCTGCCAAATCAAATGCCGCGCCAACCATGCTCATCAAATGCCTTGCATGGGTCTCACCCGTCGACTGGGTAAGCTCAGCCCGCAGATCTCCGCCGTCCACGATAGCCACACTGCAGCTGCTGGTGGC
>JAFDAT010000382.1 GCA_019313725.1 Deltaproteobacteria bacterium | reverse complement strand
GATTTACTGGATAATCTAAAAAAATAACGAAAAAGAAAAATCATACCTATAGTTCAAAGCCGCTGCAACACCTCGATTAAGCTACCGCGTAAGCGGTTTCGTACATCTCCAACTTATCGGTAATAATTGTACGTCCTACAGGGTTGTGATATTCGTGTTATCAGTAATTTGGCCAGACCGGTGATTATCTCCATATATCTCATGTCTGACCTGTTCCATCTGAAGAAGAGCAAGTTCGTGGCGAGGGATCAGAGCAAGAAACATAATGAAAGATAAATTAGATACTAGATTCGACCAGGAATCCAAGTATCAGCTATTAGGTTGGATGCTTTTTATTGTTTGAGCTATTTTCTTTATCGTATCAAGTTTGATAAATCATGATACTTGGACATTTATAGGTAGCGTTATCTTCTTGGCAGCGAGTATTTTTTCTTAATATATTAAGAGGTTATTTTGATTAAAATGACAATTATCGACTTTTTGAAGGACCGAGCCACCAGAAACGCAGACGACCTGGCCTTTCGGTTTATGGGCAACGGCGAATTGGACGGGCCGATCACAAAGTGGACTTTCTCTGAACTCTATCACCAGAGTGCCGGAGTCGCTGAAGACTTGGTTGAACAAGGTCTCGCGGGTTCGAGCGTCCTGCTCGCCTTTCCGCCGGGACTCGACTTCGTGAAGGCGTTTTTCGGCTGCCTCCTCGCGGGAGCGAGGGCGGTTCCTGTCCCGCTACCCAATCCCAATAGCAAGAACCCTCTCGGTAGGATCCTAAGAACCGCCGAGGCTTGCGGTGCTTCGACTGTCTTGACCAATCAGCAGTTGGCAGCAATTGCCGCGACGATGGGGTCCGAGCTGCCTGTTTGCTTGAGGGCGGTGACCGACCGAGTTACGACCGACTGGGCCGGTCCTCGGGCTGAGATGAACCAGGTTGCCTACTTGCAGTTCACGTCAGGCTCCACCGGTCACCCCAAAGGAGTCGCTGTCAGCCATGCAAACGCAGTGTCGAACCTCCGTGTGATGGGTCAGATGCTGCGCCTTAGGTCGACGAAACCAGCGATGGTCTGGGCACCTCACTATCACGACCTGTGCCTGATCGGACATGTGTTGGGCCCGGTGCATTATGGGTACGAGTCCACACTGATGTCTCCTATGGAGTTTCTCCTAAAGCCGGTGCGGTGGCTGCGCGCGATGAGTCACTACAAGATCGCCAACACCGCATGCCCGAACTTCGGCTACGAGTATTCGGCGCGGCGGATCAAGACTGAAGACTGCGAGGGTCTCGACCTGAGTCATTGGATAGTAGCGGGAAATGGGGGGGAGCCAGTACTTCAGCAGACGATGGAAGTGTTCATCAAAAAGTTCGGGCCGTACGGATTTCGGCCACAGACCTTCATGCCCACGTATGGCATGGCTGAGTCCGTGCTTTTCGTGGCCGGGTTGAAGCCACTATCCCAGCCGCCTAAGGTGCTCACGCTGAGCGCAACGGACTTGGAGATGCACACCGTCCGCGTCTTGGACGACAACAAGCCCGGCGATCGCAAAGCCGTAAGTTGCGGAAGTCCAGGATACGGCCACAGGGTGATCGCCGTAGACCCCGTAACGCTCACCAAGTCCAATCCAAACAAGGTTGGCGAGTTGTGGGTGCAAGGTCCCAGTGTGCCCAGCGGCTACTGGGGACTGCCAGAGGAATCCGCAGCCACATTTGAGTGGCGTCTCGCCGATACAAACGAAGGACCCTTTCTCCGCACCGGGGACCTGGGTTTCGTTGCGGATGGTGAGATCTACGTGACCGGCCGCTTGAAGGACATGATTATCATCGCCGGACGAAACCACTACGCAAGCGACATCGAACTCACCGTGCAGCGATCCGGCGCTCCGGTCCGCCTAGGGGCCTGCGTGGCCATCTCGGAGCATATCAATGGCGTCGAAGAGCTTGTTATTGTTGCGGAGGTGGATGAACGCCGGCTTCCTGCCAATGCTCAGCCCGAGAGCCCGGGAGCGGAATCTCTATCTGAGTTCTGGACCTCGGCTGCCAAGACCGTCCGGGGCGCCGTCTCCGAGGAGCATGGCCTGTCGGTCCGATCCGTGGTGTTCGTGGAGCCTCGGAGTCTCGAGAAGACCACCAGCGGCAAGCCGCGGCGGCAGCACTACCAGAAACTCTTCCTCAAGGAGGAGCTCGCTGTGCTTCATGGGAAACGGTCGCCCCAGACCGTCTGACCAGACTCTTGTTCTATTTAGGTCAGCGGTTGGGGAGTTTTTTTCAAAATAAATGTCTATGCATTTATCCTCGCAATCACCTGGGGTATTGCCTTGCCATGAAGCTATGATATATTATGATGATCACACGAAAATGACACCTACCAAAACCTGACTTATCTCCTACACATGACAGTTCCGTGATGTTTACAGGTTTTTCAGCATATCACCACCACAGCCAAAATTAGCCAGGTTGTATTTGTGTGTTATCACGGGGAGGATCGTTTCGGCGGTTTTCCCTTTTTTGCAAAATTGTAAAAATAATGATATCTGTACCGGCATATCTGGCGTTTCCATGCCAGATATGCCAAGAAATCACAGGTTTTACGAAGGATGAGAAACCGTGAATGTTCTCCATTTATCAAAGATTTTAGATAGTTTGGACAGAGGTATGCGTCTTGCATTCGAACATCGAAGCAAAAGATATCAAACCAGATGAATAATACAATAGAACTTCTCATTCGTACCCTATGTGACATACAGCCGAATGTTCCTACCGATGGGGCATATCTCTATTGCCAGACCGCAAGTAATCAAGAATCTATTTTCCAGGCAGCCACCTTTCTTTTAAAAAATATGCTTATTCCTAAAATTTTTATTCTTCAAATAGGAGCAAAAAGTGGCTACGCAGGTTTTGCCGACTGGAATCAGCGGTTACACCAATTTGGTATTTCTGAAAATCAAATAGAAGGTATCATTTTAAAAGAAACAACCATGTTGAATACGCTTACCGAGTCTAAAGCGCTTATCCATTTTGCAAAACATCATGGGTACAATTCATTTTTTGTTGTTGCGCCACCATTTCATCAGCTAAGAGCTTTTATGACAGCGGTGACAGTTGCCCTCAAGGTGCATCCAACATTAAGGATATATAACTTTCATGGTACAGCTATGCCCTGGCAGGAAGATGTGCTACACTCACAAGGGGCATTAAAGGCAAAGAGGCATCAATTGATCCATTCAGAAATAGAAAGGATTAACAAGTACCAAAATAAGGGAGATTTAGCTTCGACTGAGGCAGTCTTGGAATATTTAAACAACCGTGGTAAAATTGTTTAATTGCCATAAGATGAGCATTTCTTTGCATCTTCTCTTAAAAGATATACTTGGCTTGACACCCAACAAAATTGTTATCTGTACTTTTGCGAAGCTGTTAATGTTCTCCATTTATGTAGTGAGTTTTATTATGTTGCGAGTTAATTCTCCATATAATTCCCTTTCTTCTTGAAGGATTTGAAAAATCCTTTTAATTCTTTTCATTTCATCATTTTTTACGTTTAATTCCGCCGCATAAAAGAAAAGCCCGAAGCGACCACTTCGGGCTTTTATAAAAGAGCTACCGCAAACAGCCGGAAGCCCCACAGATAGATTCATATCTAACCCATCTTCCGGTCATTTGCAAGACCGGAGGCATGT
>JAFDAT010000381.1 GCA_019313725.1 Deltaproteobacteria bacterium | reverse complement strand
GTTTTTGTCAGGATTGATCAACATGGAACTCATGTCACCATGCTTCACCGCATCGCCGCCGCCGCCACGAAAATGGCAGTTTATTCCACATGTCGAGCGGCTGGGTCGGCCCACATTCTGTGCGATGGTTAGCAGGTCCAGGTTTTTTTCGGGAAAACCGGCTGCCGCCGGCGATTTTCTGTATTTTCCCGTGGTGTCGTGGCAGACCAGGCAGTCGATGTTGGCCATATCGTTAAAGTCGAAGTTTGCGTCTTTCCAGCCATAGCCGATGTGGCAGCTGGTGCAGCGGGCCCAGTTCCCGCTCAGGTTGATGCAGAAGTTGTTGATGGTGGCATGGTTTTTTCCCAGGTCCACCCGATTTTCATGGCCCACGGTATAGGGCGAGGGGCCGTGCCATTTCCAGTGCACGGTTTCCAAAATGGCCTTGCCCTCTTTTTCATGGCAGGAGAGGCAGTTTTGGGTCACGCTAAGGGCGTCCACCTTCCCTTCCAGCTTCACCAGCTGGTTATGGTTGGGCACTTTCTTGGCATGGCAGGCCAGACAGTCGGTTGGCGCCCTGGTGTCGAGGGTTCTGACCACGGGACCTCTCACCATGGCACTGTAAAGAATGGGACCGCGGACATGCGGAACCTGCTCCGACTCCTGGTGGCAATCCATGCAAAGCCGGTGATAGGCGCCCCGCAAACCCGGTGTGCTCAGGTCTCTGGGATTAAAGGGTTCCCCGTGACACGCCGAACAGGCCACAGGCTCCACTTGCCGTGCTCTGAGTTCACCCATGGACAGGGGTTCTCCATAAGTATCCCCCTCTTCCCTGGGCATGCGATGGTGGCAGATAGTGCACTCCCCCAGAACATTGGCGTGTTTGCTGTGCATGAATCGAACCGGTTCATACATGTCGCTGTATTTGTTGACAATGGGGCTGTTCAGAATCTGCACTTTCGGTGCATCGGCAATCGAGGGGGTAATATCCTTCTCAAGCGGCAGGAATGTCTTCCCCGCCTGCCCCGCTTGTGCCTGGGTGGCGGTTCCCTGCACCATCAGCACGGCGCCAACCGCCAGGATTGCGACCAGGGTGGGAGAAAGCTTCCTCGGGTGGGCCCCGAGCACCGGAAAAATGAAAACAGCCACCCGGTAGATGAACATCAGCGTGGCAATCAGCCCGACGGTGATAAAGATTTCACCCAGGGCCGGAAAGTAGGAAACGATTTTATAAGGGGGCGTGTAACTGACCACGAACACATTGATCCGGTTCATCAGGATGCCCAGGATAAAAATCGTGGAAGCAAAAAACAACCACCCCGGAGATCTGCGGACCCGCCTGAACAGAAGGAGGGAAAAAGGAAGGATGACCCCGATCACCAGCTCTACCAGAAAAGCGTTGGTCTGGTAGGTACCATCTAAGAGGTAGACATAACTCTTTCTCACGATCATGTCACCGATTTTGACCACCAGATAAGATCCCATGAATACCGGCATGTATTTCGCCAGGGGGGTCAACACCGCCATTTCAGGTTCACGGCCAAACGATCTGGACACCAGGATGGATTCAAAAGTGACCATCGGGTAGCCGGCGGCAAATGCCGACAGCAGGAACAGCAGCGGCAGGATCGGTGTGTACCAGAGGGGGTGAACTTTATACGGAGCAATCAGCATAAGTGAACCGAGGCTCGACTGGTGCAGGAATGACAGGACAATGCCCCCGATAATGAAGACAAACATGATTTTGCCGAGAATTTTATCGGCGATGTCAAGCAGCGTCTCGATGGGGTTGTTGAGCCTGGAAAACAGCCAGGGAAGATCCACCCGACCGCGAAATCGTTCGGCCACGATGGGAATAAATTCGATGTAGAGCACATGCAGGTAGATCAAGACGCACATGGCCACTTCAAACAGGACCGAATTGCCGTTGGGGTTGAAAATCGGACTGGTGATATTCCAGTAGCGTCCGATATCCACCAGCAGCCCGAGTACGACAAAAGTATACCCCAGCATGGCGGTGAGCAGAGCCGGCCGGATAACGGCATGATACTGATCCCGGTTGAACACATAGGCTATGGCGCCGGTGGTGAACCCGCCGGCAGCCAGGGCAACACCGGAGGCGACGTCGATGCCGATCCAGATACCCCAGGGATACTGGTTGTTGAGGTTGGAAACCATGCCGATACCATAGATGAACCTTACAGCCACAAAGGCGCCACCGATAACCATCAGACCCAGCATCACCATGACACCCGGCGTAAGAAATTTTTCTTCAACAGGCGCAGCCATCTCATGGGTATTCATGGGGTGTCTCCTTTCTTTGAACCGTCTTCATCTGTTTCTTTCTGGGCATCTTTGAGGAATCCGGTGACCCACATAACCCCGCCAAGCACCGCATAGAGGCCGATGGGAGCGGCAAAGTATTGAAACAAGCCGTGCTGAATCGCTTCGGTAAGCCGCGGCGGCGCCTTTTCGCCGAGCTTGGGGAACCCGATGGTCGTAAAGGGCTCGGATGCCAGATAGAGCCAGGAGGTTCCCCCGACTTCATGCTCGCCGTAAATATGATCCACATATTTGCCCGGGTTGTTTTTCATCTTCCAGCGGGCCAGGTCCAGCAGGTCTTTCTTCTTGCCGAAGGTCATGACTTCCTTTGGGCACACCTGCGCACAGGCCGGTAAGCCGCCATCCTTTATGTAGCTGAAACAGAAGGTGCACTTTCTCACATGCGGCGTCAGGGCATTGTCATATTCGTAGGCCGGCACCTGGAAAGGACAAGCCACCATGCAATAACGGCAGCCGATACATTTTTTCACATCGTACACTACGGCCCCGTTAGATTCTTTTGTCAGTGCCCCGACAATGCATGCCGACACACAGGAAGGATCGTTGCAGTGCATGCACTGGAACTTGACGAAGCTTGGTCGCTGCCGCCAGGTCAGTGTCCCGATATCTTTTGGGTAATACTTGTTGACGACGGTATAGGATGTTTCATCCATGCGACGCTCGTTCTCCAGAACGGTCAGCTCCTCAAACGACTCATCGGGTTTGGGCAGTCCGTGCCGCTGATTGCAGACTTCTTCACATTTTCTGCACCCGATGCACAAGGTTGTGTCCACCAGACAACCTAAGCTGTCGTCGGACGAGACCGGTGATGCCGTAGCATGGCTATCACGCGGTTGGGCTGCCAGAGCAGCGCTGCCGACGCCCATGGCTTTAAAAAATCCGCGACGACTTAAATCCATACATCCTCCTTGGAATCAGTAAGGGCAAATTGATTTTGATTGAAACGATTCAAAACCGTGATAGAAAATATTAACATTTGAATTATCCGTTTTTTTTAATGACCAGTTTGTACAGGTCATTTTCCTCTGAATAGTTAAAGAAATAGCCAGGTGATTGATCGACAATCAGGATAAGGCTTTGCAACACATCCGGGTCATCGATCACAATTTCGATCTCTTCCCCTTTTTGCATCTGCTTGATACTGAGGTTGCTTTTAAGCAAATTAAAGGGCCATGTGATGTCGGTGAAATCGATCAACTTTTTCGATGACATGGTTTTTTACCCCTTGCTGTATGCGCAAGCCGGCCACATAGCCCGAATAAACCGGAAAACACAAATTTCAAACACCAAATTCCACTTTAAAAAAAGAAAAACATCAGATACATGGGCTTAACAGCAAAATATATGCCAT
>JAFDAT010000380.1 GCA_019313725.1 Deltaproteobacteria bacterium | reverse complement strand
GTCTCCGGATTGATCAAGGAGATCAAACCGGCGGCGGCTATACTCGAAGACATGGTGGCAGAGGCTGCGGATATCCTGACACGCAAACTGCCGGCAGAAGTTGTAATTCAATAATGGGCATTGTTCAAAATGAATCATGAAAGCACGAAATTATAGGATTCTTTTTTTGTTTTTTGCTTTCGTGTTTTCGTGATAAAAGTTAAATTCATAATTTAATCGCACAACCCGGTAAGGAGATGACTGGCATGGGAAAATGGATGGACGGATATCTCGAACGGCTGGAGACAAACCACCGCGAGAATGAACTCGGCGGCGGTGAAGAACGCATCGGGATACAGCACGGCCTGGGCAAACTGACGGCCCGCGAGCGAATCGAAAAACTGGTGGACCCCGGGTCCTTCGAGGTGTTGGGGTCGCTGGTCCGGGATCCCTATCAGCAGAAGGTGCCGGAACAAAGGTTGAGCCCTTCGGACGGCGTGGTGATGGGCAATGCCACTGTCCACGGTCGGCAGGTGGCCATCTATTCCCTGGATTTCACAGTCATGTCCGGCGCCTTAGGCGATCAGGGCGCATGGAAGATGGCCGAACTGGTGGAGATGGCCGGCAAGGAGCGCAAGCCCGTCATCGGTATCTTCGACTCAGCCGGTTCGCGTATCGGCTTCAAAGGCGGGTTCCCAGGCCTGAACGGATTGGGGCAGCTGGTCAGAAACTATTGTCTCTATTCCGGCGTCATCCCGCAGATTGCCCTGCTCTTAGGGCCTTGTACGGGTCCCCTGGCGCAGGTGCCGGTTTTGTCCGATTTTTTGATCATCAACGAGAATACGGGTTTTCTCTGGATGGGGGGCGCAATAGAGTCGGAGGATGCCGGCACGGCAGCGTTTCACATGGAAGAGAGCGGCCAATGTGACCTGCTCGCCGGGAGTGATGAAGAGGCCCTCGAACTGACCCGAAACCTGTTGGAATATATTCCCCAGAATTGCTGGCAGAAGCCAGTGCCCATCGAGAGTACGGACGACCCGGAAAGGCGGGAAGAAGCTTTGCTGGAGGTGATGCCCGACAATCCGAAATTTACCTATGACATGCACGAAATCATCGAGCTCATCGTGGACAACGGCGAGTTCTTCGAACTGAAGGCGGATTATGCTCCCAACCTTATCATCGGCTTCACCCGGTTCGATGGGGTGGCTGTGGGCATTGTGGCCAGCAACCCCGAAGAGCTCAGCGGTATCATGGAACCGGATTCATCGGACAAGTACGATAAATTCATGATGTTCCTGGATGCTTTCAACATTCCGCTGGTGAACATCTCCGACACCACGGCCTATCCGCCCGGGGACAAATGGGAACGCAAAGGGGTCATTCGCCACGGCGCCAAAAACCTGCACGGCTACTCCCATATGACCAATCAGAAGATCACCCTGGTGCTGCGGCGCTCTTACGGCGGTTCGAACATTACCATGGGTTGCAGCAAGATGGGGCCCGATTACGTATTCGGCTGGCCAACCGTTGAATTCGCCCCCACAGGACCCGAATCCATCGTTCAGGCGATATTTCACAAGGAACTGGCCAAGGCCCGGGAAGAGGGCAACTACGAAGAGGTGTACAACATGTTCCTGACACCTTTGAAGGAGTCCATGAGTGTGATGAACCTGGGCCGGGTTTACACCACCTATTACACGGTCAACGAGGTGATTGACCCCCGGAACACCCGTGCCTATGTGGTCAGAGCCCTGCGTGCTTCCATGGACAAGCATGAGGAACTGCCCGAAAAGAGACGCTTCATCAAACCGGCGTAGAACACTGTTTGAATGAAAGGATACCGACAAAATGGGAAAACGACTGGAACAAGCCATAGAACGCTATCATGATATTCAGGAACAGAATCTTTTGGGCGGTGGCATTCATCACATTGAACGGCAGCACAATCGCGGAAAGCTCACCGCCCGGGAACGCATCGATGTGCTGATCGATCCCGGAACCTTCAATGAACTGGGGTCCTGCGTGGGGACTACCGGGGTGCGCATGGATGGCCGTGAGGCGCTGGCACCCTGTGACGGCGCTGTAGTGGGCACCGCCCTGGTGCATGGCCGCACAGTGATGATTTATGCTTCCGATTTCACTGTCCTGGGGGGGTCCACCGCCGCTCAGCATCTGCTTAAGTTTGCCAAAACCCTGCAGATGGCCGCCCGTTGGGGCATACCCATGGTGAACTTGCTGGATTCCTCGGGGGGACGGCTGGGGCATACCGATGTGGTTCCGGCTGGTGTGGATTGGTATTTCAGATCCCAATCCCTTTACTCGGGGGTCATGCCTCAAATTACGGTGCTGATGGGCCCCTGCATCGCCGGGGGGGCGTATTTGCCCACCTTGTGCGATTTCCTGTTGATGAGCCGGATATCCGCCAACATGTGGCTGGGGGGACCCCGTCAGACCCAGGCCGCCACTTCGGAGGTATTCGACAAGAATGTGGGCGGCGCCGACTACCACATGCAGTTGAGCGGCAGTGCGGACACGGTGGGCGATGATGACGAGGCAACCATCAAACAATGCCGGGAATTGTTGCAATATCTTCCCCAGAATTTCAGGGAAAAACCGCCCCGGTGGGAACGCAGCGATGATCCGCTGCGGGAAACCGCAGCATTGAATGACCTGGTTCCGGACGATTTTGAGGAGACCTACGACATGCACGCTGTCATCGAACAGCTGGCCGACAACGGTGAATACCTGGAAATCAAGGATGAATACGCCAAGAGTCTGATCACCTGTTTTTGCCGCCTGGACGGCCAAGCCGTGGGGATCGTGGCCAATAATCCGAAATTTCCGGGGGGCATGAACATCAATGCCTGTGACAAATACTACCGGTTCCTGCAGGCCCTGGACGCGTACAATATCCCGCTGATCAACCTGGTGGACACGCCGCCGGTGGTCCCCGGGGAAGCGGAGGAAAAGCTGGGGCTCAACCGCCACACCGGTAAAATATTGGATGTATATGCCACCACCACGGTGCCCAAGATCAGCGTGATCCTGCGCGAAGCCTATGCCGATGCCGGCAGCATGCTCATGGGAGGGGTGAAAAGTATGGGCGCAGACCTGACCTTTGCCTGGCCTATTGCTCGGTTTGCCGTGGAGGCCTCGACGCTGAACTACGGCGAGGTGTATGGCAAGGGGATCGAGGCGGATGCCTACGAAGTTTATCTGAACCGCTCACGGGAAAAAGTGGACGTATTCGACGTGGGGCACACCTGGACCGCCCAGATGGTCGACGAGATCATTCTGCCCAAAGATACCCGCAAAAAGCTCATCGGTGCGTTGGCCCTGACCGGCAGCAAACAGGAACGGCTGCCCGCACGTGCCAAGAACCACACAACACCGCCGGTTTGATGCGCCTATTCACGACACGATATTAAGAATACTGGGTTCCATCCTTTCGGGTATAGCGGGGATGTTTTTGGGGTAGCCCAGGATTAGCGGCGCGACGATTTTGTGATTGTCGGGCATGCCCATGCGCTCCAGCAGTGCGGGGTCGTATATGCTTTCCCCCAGGCCGACCCAGCAGGTTCCCAGGTCCCTTGCCGAGGCACAGAACATGAAATAGCCGGCCGCCAGGGTACAGTCCACGTACAGGTTCCGGGTCTCCTTGGACCCGACAATGAACACCAGGCTGGGGGCGTTGTA
>JAFDAT010000379.1 GCA_019313725.1 Deltaproteobacteria bacterium | reverse complement strand
AAGAAAGTTGTCCATGGCCTGCAGCAAACCGATGGCCAGCACCCCGCCTCCCAGAGCCAGGATGTAAATGGGCAGAAAGCGCTCGGCCATCCGTTCACCCATACCCACCAGCACCACCATGGTCAGCACCCCCATGGTGCTTCGCTGCAGGCCAAGAAAACCGGCAAGTCTCGAGACGTGGGTTTTTATGGTTTCAGAGGTTGCCATGATGCATTTCTTTACGGTCCGCTCTTGGCGACATCCAACCGGCACCAGGCATACAGAGCGTCATATACCTCGAACTGCCTATCTATATTCTCCAAGTCATCCGGGTAGCGTAAACCGTAACCAACGGCGATGGCCTCAAAACCGGCCGCCAAAGGATCGGCATCCAGGTTGTCAGTGTCTGCGGCGTTGATCACTTTGGCCATTCGAATCAGGGCTGTGTCCGTGAGTCCGTAGTCTTCGATAATAGCGTCAAAGGTACAGCGATTGTCACGGTGGTGCAGTTCGGCACCTGGTGTGTCAAAGGGAATCGCCCCGGTCTTTTCAGCCATTTCCATCACTTTGCTTTTGGGGACGAACAGAAATTCGGCCTCTGAATCGACAAACCGTGCAATCAGCCAGGGGCAGGCTACGCGGTCTACATGAACATGTGATCGGGTTATCCATTGCATGGATAGTCTCCTTTCTTGACATTTTTCAGTATGCGGGGTTGCTCCCTCGAGCGGCTTAACGCCCCTTTTGCCTTTGGAAATAGGCATACAAGTTTTCAATAAGCTGCATCCCAAGTATCATTCGCTTGTCATCATTTGGCTGGGATGCCGCCAGGCCGGTCAACATGGCGCTTAATCCGTCAGTTTCGGCATGATCATATTTAGAGTCTTTCAGATCGATATCATGAATGACTTCCGCTAAAGCAACAAGTCCGTGATCCTGCAATCCAAGACGTTGGACCATCACCTCAAAGGTACATCGATCGCCTTCATGGGTGTATTCTCCATCGAACATATCAAATCGTACTTCACCTGCTTTGGGCGTAGAGGTACCTGAGTCAACGAATTTAAAAGCAGCGGTTTCATCAATAAAGCGGCGGATTATCCAGCCGCAAGCAATGCGGTCTACAAAAAGGTTTTTACGCGTAACCCATATTTTCCCTCCCAACGCATCAAGGTCATCCTTGCGGACGATCGAATCTGATCCACCAGCGGACGAACGGGCAGCCAGGTCCTTAATCAAAATTTCCGCAGTCCCCCGTTCACGTGCCTGAAAGAAATCAATGGCGGCAACTTCATCAATCCGGTGCTGCAGTTTAGTCACTTGTGCAGAAGCCCTTACCGCAGGGTCCCTGGGATCTTTTTTCCCAGAAGACCATTCAGCCAGCAAAAGATTCGCGTCCTGGATGATTTTTTGGTAATCTGCTTTGCGGGAATTCTGAAACAAGGAAATGATCTGTTCATCGGTCAATCCCTCCACAAACCGCACTTCGGATATTGAACCGTCACCTCCGCCACCAACAATCTCCTTGAGCATCCAACTTAAATCTTCATATGACTGCTCGGAAATGGGCATTACGTATACCGATTGCTTGATGGCTACGGCCCCCACCTGTTGCAATCGCCGCCATATTTTTACTCTAAGAGCGTTGGGTTTGGGGGGGATCTTGTGAATCAAGACCAACCAATTTTTAGGCACCATTTGTAACTCCGTAACAATTGTTACATTAATTATATATCAATTGTTACACTATGTCAACCATAGATTTTTTATTTTTGACTTAAGTCAATTTCTTTTCTTGAAAAAATATATACCACATTGTATCATAGTATATTATTCATTGCATCATTTAGTAATTAATCTTCACTGAAGTTTGAGTGCTAAATTGAAAGACAATTTGCTACTTCATAAAAGTTTCGCCAGCACACTGGTAAACTCCCTTCCCTGCGGGTTGGTCGTGGTTGATCGAAACGGCCATGTCCGGGCAGTAAACAATATTTCCGAGCGTGTTTTGATGATTAGCCAGCAGACCGTTATTGGAAAAGGGACCGGAAATGTACTGGGCTGTCTTCACGTGTCTGATCATCCCAAGGGATGCGGCTTTGGGGAATGCTGCCATTCCTGTGAAGTTCAAATGCTGGCAGTTAAAGCCCTGGATAGCAATCAGAATCAAAAGGTCAGTACTCATTTTGAAATAGTAATCGACGGCCAGGTAAGAGATCTGACCCTGTTTCTCAGCGCATTTCCGTTTACTTTCGATGATGAATCCTTCAGTATTCTAATGATCCAAAACCTCAGCACGATCAGTGCCTTTGCTCCCAAACAAACCCGGGAGGGATTCTGGGGGCTCGTTGGCAGTAGTCGTAAAATGTGCGAATTGTTTGATACGATCAGACTGGTGGCCCGTACAAATGCTGCTGTCCTGATACAAGGCGAAAGCGGCACCGGCAAGGAGCTGGCGGCATTGGCCGTCCACAAAGAGAGCAAACGCGCACACAACGATTTTGTGCCCGTCAATTGCGGTGCCCTGCCTGAAGGCCTGCTTGAATCGGAGTTATTTGGTCATGTCAAGGGTTCTTTCACCGGCGCGCATCGTGATCGGAAAGGACGATTTGAGCTGGCCGATGGCGGGACTATATTTCTCGATGAAGTCGGTGAGCTAAGCCCGGCCACACAGGTAAAACTTCTGCGGGTGCTTCAGGACGGATCCTTCGAGCCGGTCGGAAGCGAACGCACGGTGCGGGTCAACGCGCGCGTTATCAGCGCTACCAATAAAAGGTTAGAAGAAGAGGTGTTGGCCGGCCGGTTTCGAAATGATTTATATTACCGGCTTTGTGTGATGCCGATTATCATTCATCCGCTGCGGGATCGACCAGAGGATATTCCGCTTCTGGTCGAGCATTTTATTAACCAGTTTTCAGAAGAAACCCGGGGCAAGAAAATCAGCTTTTCCAATGCGGCTCTTTCTATCTTGAAATCCCACCCATGGCCGGGAAATGTACGGGAACTGATCAATACGATTAGGTTCGCCCTGATAAAACGCCGGGGGAGCAGGATCAAGCCTGAACACCTTCCGCCGACCCTCCTCCCTTATATAGCCAATCACCTTGCCATCCGGCATCGGGAGTCAAAACTCAAACCCAACAGCGTCCTTGAGGCCCTGGCCAAAACCGGCGGCAATAAAGTTCGGACTGCTGAGGCCCTGGGTGTCTCCCGATCGACATTATATCGATTTTTTGCAAAACAAGGTATCGAATCCAACGGTTCCTGACGCATCCCACCCAAATCACTGACCAATTTTCAAGCAAAACCTCTTTATTACTTACTCAAGCCAGTATTATGCGGTGCATGGTGCCATTGGTGTGCGCTCTGAATGTCCCAGCGACTGTGTCGCGTTGTCCCATCAATATATATTACCTTTAAAAAAGAAGTTCTCATTGCCTACTTCCATAAAACAATTTGAAATCACAACAAAATTGATTTCTAGTGGACCAGCTCACGCTTCCGATTCTGTCCCATTTAATTCCATTCTTTCCAAAAGGAATTGGTGGCTTTGAAAATCCAGACCTTTATAAAAACAACTGTATTTTCAATTTATTAATAAATGAATGCAACGTACAGCCAAGTTCCGGCACATATATTGCTCACTGCTATGTTATACAAGCAGAGCCGCTTGCAACCTGAAACTTTTCAAGGAGGCTAAAATGACT
>JAFDAT010000378.1 GCA_019313725.1 Deltaproteobacteria bacterium | reverse complement strand
CAACGCTCCCGGTTGATACATTTGATGCAGTATCACACGGTGGGGGAATCATAACCACCAAAATGCCTATGGCAACGAGGGTTTACTTGCCAACTTGAGGTTTGCATGCCCGACAAGCCACGTATGCAGGTTCGAATATGAAAAGGCGAGCCTTTTTAAAAACGCTGATGGCGGCGTTCACCTGTAATTGGATACCCGCTATCGCCCTGGCCGATGCTCCGATGACCCATTTGCCATCGCGCAGAATCCACAAAGGCGCCAGTCTCAGACAAGCTGAGGCGCGACGGAAAAATTTCAAGCTGAACAACCAGGGCGACATCGTTCTCTCCCCCGCTGATTATGCCCTGCTCCATTCGTCAGCCAAACGCCTTGCCCGTCTTCAGTTGTCTATCGGGCATGGCAATTTCGCCCTGCTTGGTTTTGACGATGCCCTGGCGCATGCCCGCCATGTCCCATCTGTCGCTAGTTTCACTACGGCTGAACTCGATTTCATGGAAAAAATTTTCCACCAGGATGCCAGGCTATATGGCTTCATGGGCGATAAACCCATTACCCGGATAACGGACCACATAAAAACACACGACTTTGTACGTGTTCCCGCAACCGGTAATTTCCTGTTCATGGGCCAGTCCCTCGAGACCTACCAGAGAATGTCCCGCGATGTCGGCAACGAACTGATCCTGACGTCGGGGATTCGGGGCGTCGCCAAACAATTCTACCTCTTTTTCAGAAAAGCCGTCAGAACCAATGGCAACTTGTCATTGGCTTCGCGATCGCTGGCGCCGCCTGGATATTCCTTTCACGGAATCGGGGATTTTGACGTGGGCAGTGTCGGGCTTGGAATCGACAATTTCACACGTCATTTTACCAAAACAGATGTTTTCAAAAAGCTTCAGGACCTCGATTATGTACGACTCCGCTATACCGAGAGCAACCGTCTGGGTGTGCGTTTCGGGCCCTGGCACATTAAGGTAATCACATGATCTACCGGACCACAACCGCACCATAATAAAGGCCTATTCGCTTTTCAATGGGAGTGCAACACCATGGCCAGAGGCGACCAGCTGGGAAGGCAGTGGAAAATTATTCGAAAGCTGATCGCCTCCAATCGCGGCAAGTCGATACGGGATTTGGCTTCCGAACTGGGCTGCCACCCCAGGACCGTATACAGGGACCTCGATGCACTCCAGGTAGCAGGCTTCCCTGTCTATAATGAGCGGGTGGACAACAAAAGCCGGTGGGCTCTCCTGGAATCGGCCAAACACCTGATTCCCGTGCCGTTCAATGTCACCGAACTGATGGCCCTCTACTTCAGCCGGGACATGTTGAAATCCCTTAAGGAAACCATATTCTACGATGCACTGGAATCGCTCTTCCAAAAGGTAAAAACCACGCTTCCCCCTGAGTATCTTCAGTACCTGGCGCAAATTGAAGACAGCTTGAAAGTCGGGCTCAAATCTTACAAAAATTACGGGAAACACGGGGATATTATCAATAGTGTGAACAGCGCCGTGGTAAACAGGACCTACATTACCATTCGCTACTACGCCATGAATAAAAAAAAGATAAGCCGGCGGACGGTGGCCCCTTATAAAATCTGGTTTTTTGACGGGACATTCTATATGCTGGGTTTTTGCCGGCTGCGCAAGGCTATCCGCCTTTTTGCCCTGGATCGCATCAAATCCCTTGAAATCACGGACGAAAACTTCGAGACGCCGGATGATTTCGATATTGACGAGATGATGCAATCGAGTTTCGGCACCTTTCTCGGTGAGCCCGTTGAGGTGATCATCAGGTTCTCCGCCGACATTGCCGGGTACATCGAAGAGAAGGTCTGGCATGAAAGCCAGGAAATTGAACAACAGGACGATGGTTCAATTCTGTTCCGGATCAGGGTTGCCGGAACGGATGAAATCAAGTTTTGGGCACTGACCTGGGGGGCCAAGGCCAAGGTTCTCGCCCCCCAATCGCTGCGGGATGAAATGCGTAACGAGGTGGGGGCTATGCTCAAAAACTATGACTTGGGTTGACCGTTTCAAACCCGTCCCCTGCAGTGGGACCTACTTTCAAATGATGGATTATACATCTATTTCCACGGAACCCGACACCGAATTTAGCCGGCGCATCACCACGCAGCACGGCGTTGCCTCCATTCCGGTTTCCGTATTTTACAACAGCGGACAAGACCACCACGTCGTGCGGTTCTGTTTTGCAAAAAAAGACGCAACGCTGGAAAAGGCGGCTGAAAAGTTATGCAGGATCTAAACGTCACCATTATTCAATGCGAGCTGGCCTGGGAAGACCCGGCCGCCAACCTCTCTTTTTTCAACAGGTGTTTCGACCGGTCGATGCAGCCCACGGACCTCGTAGTGCTCCCGGAAATGTTTACCACCGGATTCAGCATGAATGCCCGGGTACTGGCCCAGGAGATGAACGGAGCTGCGGTTGAATGGATTCGCAACACCTCCGCCACGCACCATGTTGATATTACCGGAAGCATTATCGTCCGGGAGGAAGGCCGGCACTACAACCGGCTGCTTTGGGCCAAACCAGACGGGTCATTGCACATTTATGACAAAAAGCATCTGTTCCGCATGTCCGGCGAACATGAGGTCTACAGCGCCGGCAGCCAACGCATCACCGTCGAACTCAAAGGATGGAACATTCGGCCTTTCATCTGCTATGATCTGCGTTTCCCGTCGTGGACCCGAAATGCCGGCAACCAGTATGACGTGGCCGTGTATGTCGCCAACTGGCCGGCACCCCGGTCCATGCACTGGAGGACCCTGCTCAAGGCCCGAGCCATAGAAAATCAAAGTTATGTCATCGGGGTAAACCGGGTGGGTCAAGACGGCAACGGCCTGCCTTATGACGGCAATTCTTCCATTATCGACCCTCTGGGCACTGTTCTTTACCAGCAGAAAGACGAACCATCCATCCACACGGCAAGCCTGTCGTACGAAACCCTGACCGCGTACCGGGAATCTTTTCCTGCCTGGATGGATGCCGACCACAACCTTGCCTTGCATGGAAAAAATGAAATGTGAAAAAAGATGAACATAAAAAACTTTCGCAACTCTCTGTTTTATCGGTTATGACTTCACCCACAGAATAATGCTCGACACTAAAAAAACCAGCATACACATTCAGGAACAACTGGAACGCAATATCCTGCAAGGCTTGTCCCTGGAATGGGAGAATGCGCTTTGGGTGCTGAAAGAAGCCCAGCGCAAAAAAATGAAGAAGCCGCTTTTCAGTCTCAAGGATATGAGTCGACAACTGGGGACCTGGTCGCGAGAAAAAAATGAAATCAGTCTCAGCCGGAAACACGTATTGAATTATCCATGGGAGGATGTCCGCGAAATACTCCTCCACGAGATGGCCCACCAGTATGCGGACCAAATCCTGAACGCCGGGGACAAATTGCCGCACGGTCGCCTGTTTCAGGAGGCCTGCTTTATTTTACGGGCCAACCCCAGCGCATCAGGGAGTTTTAAACCGCTTCATGAAAGAGTCCACGGAGAGCCCAGGGATCGGCGTGACCGCCATCTGCTCCGCATAAAAAAGCTCATGTCTCTGGCAGAAAGCAAAAACCGGCATGAGGCCGAGGCAGCCATGGCCAAAGCCCATGACCTTATGAAAAAATATAATCTCGAACTGCTGTCACAAAACAAAACCCGTGATTATATCAGTATGTT
>JAFDAT010000046.1 GCA_019313725.1 Deltaproteobacteria bacterium | reverse complement strand
TATGGGTTCTACTCCAAACACTTTGGAGACATGGGTCCAAGATGTTATCGGAAAAATTCTGTCCAGCGCCTAATGTGCCCGGGCCAGTTCGGTCAAAGCCAACAAATTTTCCAGCGGCGTACCGGGTGCTACGGAGCAACCTGGAGCCAGAATCTGAATTCCATCGGCAATCAAAGCCTCGCACTCTGCCTTGACTTCTTCCGGGCTTTTGAAATAAAGCGTGGTGGCGCTGTCGGCGCCTCCCATCAGTATGACTTTCGATCCACATTTTTCACGCGCTATACGACTGCTGGCTTTGGGTTCGATGCTGAGAACATCGGCACCGGTCTGACCCATCCACGCCACGATTGGATCCACCTTGCCGCAAATGTGAAGTATTTTGGGAACTGAAAGTGCTGCGAATTGTCGCTGTTGATATTCCAGGACGACTTCCTGATAGGTTTTGGGCGTCAACAGGGCCGGTGAAGAACTCATGTCCTCGCAGGAAATAATATCGACGCCGGCATCGATAAGCGCTCTGCCCAGCATGGTTCCGGCCTTTTCCCCTACCGCTATAAACGCGTGTATCTTTTTGGGCGCCTTGAAGGTGGCTTTAAGAAGAATTACCGTCTCCAGCAGGTGACCGGCAATTGAAAACGCCCCCTGTATACCACCGATGACCGGGACATCATCTCCGACCTCTTTTTTCAGAATCTTTACGGCCTTGAGCAACTCTGGAATTCTTCCGCGGGAAAGAAAGTCATCCGGTAATATCGGCGTATCATCGATTTGGTAAGGCGGTCGCGGTTCGATCCCGGGAATGCCTTCCACACCTCCTGACTTTAACTCGCAGCCGAGCGCTTCGGCTTCAATTGTTTGGCAAAATGGGACCCGGACGGCATCAAAACCCAGAACCGAGTGGGCGGCCAAGGCTTGCTTGGCCATGGCCTCACCGTTGAAATGGGCCTCCGGCCAGAAGGCCTGCACTTTTTCCATTTGGTCATAGGTTACCGTGGAATTGGCCCCAAAACAAGGCATATGGTCGCATTTCTGATGATTAAGCACGCGCATCACACGCTCTTTAGCATTCATCGCTATTTTTCCATTTTCTGTTTTTGTATTATGGCATCTGTCAGATCAGCGTTAGGACTACATCCGGACCTTGTTGCTCTTGGGATCATAGACCGGTTCGAGATGAATCTTGATCGGAAACATCTTTCCGGCAACATTGATTTCATATTTTCCGTCCATGATCCACGCATCATCGATGCCGTCGGGATGTTTCAGCCAGCACATACCGATGGAGCAGCCGTTCACATGCGAATAGGCTCCGTGCGTATTTTCGGCGGCCAGCACCCCATCGCGATAGATGGGTTCGTCGTGGTAAACCAGAGGCCCGGGGTCTTCTATGGAGAACATGACCAGCTTGCGCTTCAATCCGGATTCCTTTTGTTGGACAAGCACATTTTTGCCGATAAAATCCGGTTTTTCCAATTTCACACAGAACCCCAACCCGGCCTCAAAAGGGGTATCATCCGGCGTAATGTCGGCACTCCAGTGTTTGTAGCCTTTTTCCAGCCGCAGTGAATCCAGGGCATGCAGTCCGACCGGCTTGAGATCGAACTTTTCACCCTGCTCCATCAGGGCGTCGAATACATTGTTGGAAAACTCCGCAGGTATGTACAGCTCCCATCCCAATTCGCCCACAAAGGACATGCGTATGGCCAGGGGGCGTGCATAGGCGATATCGATCTCCTGTGCCGTGGCAAAAGGGAACGCCTGATTGGACAGGTCTGCATCGGTCAAAGTTTGCAAAAGATCCCGCGACCTGGGCCCCATGATGGCAAGCATGGTATAACCCGAGGTCACTTCGGTCAGGGTCACGAAATCATCCTCGCCAATATGGCGGTTGATATAGTCGAAGTCCCGTACGCCGCAGGCGCCCGGGCTGACGATAAAGAATTTGTCTTCAGCCAGGCGCGTAACCGTAATATCCGCTTCGATACCGCCCCTTTCGTTGAGCATCTGCGTGTAGACCACTTTGCCGACCGCTACATCCACATCATTGCAGCAGACATATTGCAGTGTCTTTAAAGCATCCCGTCCCTGAACCAGAAATTTAGCCATGGAGGAGAGATCGTAGACCCCTACATTTTCCCGAATCGCCATGTGCTCTGCCGCCGAATATTCAAACCAGTTCTGGCGGCCCCAGCTGTATTCGTATTCCGCCTTTACACCTTCGGGGGCGAACCAGTTGGCCCGTTCCCAACCGGCCACTACGCCGAAGCAGGCCCCGCGTGCTGCAAGCCTGTCGTGAAAGGGCGTCTGCCGGACGTTGCGGGCGGTCTCCGGCTGTTTAAACGGCCAGTGATCCGCATAGAGGTTACCCACCGCCTCGACGATGCGGTCATGCAGGTAACGGCTGTTTCGCTGCCAGCCGTAGAACCGGCGGACATCTACAGCCCACAGATCCGCTTCCGGATATCCCTGATCCATCCATTGGGCCAGGGCCCAGCCTGCGCCGCCGGCGCTGGTGATGCCTACCGAATTCATGCCGGTGGCCACAAAAAAATTCTTCACGCCAGGCATCTCGCCCAGCATGTAAGCCGTATCGGGGGTAAAACTTTCCGGCACCGTTGTCAGGCTGTTCACTTCCGCATCCTCAAAGGCCGGTACCCTTATTACGGCAGTATTCATGAATATTTCAAACTGGTCCCAATCTTCCTGGAGTTGGGTATATTTAAAATCATCCGGAATACCCTGCATACCCCATGGTTTGGCCACCGGTTCGAAACCGCCCATGAGCAGACCGCCCATTTCTTCCTTGATATAGATATAACCATCCATATCTCTTATATAGGGCATGCCTTTATAGGTCCCCTCGATGGGATTGGTTGTCATGTGCATGTGCTCAGCAGCATACAGGGGAAAATTCATGCCCAGCCGCTTGCCGAGTATGTGTGACCACATACCGGCGCAATTGACCAGGTATTCACAGGCGATATCGCCCTGGTCGGTCTTGACCCCTTTGACGGTGTTCACACCCGAAATGATGCCCTGCTGGAAGTCGATGTCGATTACCTTGACATTCTCGATGATTTTGGCACCACCCGTCCTGGCCCCTTTGGCCAATGCCTGGGTCGTGTCTTCGGGGTTGGCGTGTCCATCGTTGGGCTGAAACCAAGCCGCTTCGAGATCGTCGGTATGCAGCAGGGGAAACATTTTTTTGGCCTCCTCCAGGCTGATCTCCTCCATCTCGATACCGAATGCACGCGCCATCTGCATGGATCGATCATATTCTTCCTTGCGCGCCTTGGTCTGGGCCACCCGGATGGAGCCGGAGCGCAGATAACCGGTCGGCTGTCCGGTCTCTTCTTCCAACCGGGCATAAAGATCCGAGCCATAGACAGCCAGCCGGGTCAAGGCTGCATTGGACCAGAGCTGGCCCATAAGACCTGCCGCCGCCCAGGTCGTTCCGGAGGCAATACTTTTGCGCTCTAAAACGACGACATCTTTCCAACCGAGTTTACATAAATGGTAAGCAACACTGCAGCCGACGATGCCACCGCCAATAATAACCGCCTGTGCATGGGTAGGTAACTTTTCTGCCATGGGGTCCTCCTGAATGATTTAAACTAAAGCATGTCAATATTCCTATCAAAATGCCCGATTGATCAGGCAGCCAACATTTCCTTAACTTTGTTCACGCCGTCCTGCGCATCCGCGGCATAAGCGTCTGCACCGATCCTGGCAGCCCACCGGGGCGTAACCGGAGCGCCGCCCACCATTGTTTTGAAACGATCGCGCAAACCTGCGGATCTTAATGCCTCTTCCAGGGTTATTTGCTGAGTCATGGTTGTCGTGAGCAGCGCGCTGGTGCCGATAACGTCGGCATCGACCTTGACAGCCGCCTCGATGATAGTGTCAACCGCAACGTCACGTCCCAGGTCATGAACAGTAAATCCGTTCGCCTTGAAGAGTGATACCACGATGCACTTGCCGATATCGTGGACATCCCCCTTTACCGTAGCGACAACTACCGTTCCAATCTCCCCTTTGACCTCACCCGTTCCGATCAGCGCTTTATCGACCAAATCGGTTGCGGCTTTCATGGCCTCGGCTGCCTGCACCAACTCCGGAAGGAACATCTTGCCACGGCTGAACAATTTACCCACGTCATTTAGAGCAGGAATAAAGGCCTTGTCCATGAGTTCCAGTGAATTTCCGCCATCTGCGATGATCTTTTCCGTCAATTCGGCCACTCCGGCTTTATCTAACGCGATAAGCATTTTTTTTGCATCTTCGATTACCTGCGGATCTAACATGCTACTTCTCCCTGATAATTTATTTTTGTGTGTTTGTAAAGACCCTGCACCTCAGCTTCATCGGCATTCTCGCCGAGCTGCAGCGTCTTCATTCCTGGTTTTAAATTAATTAGCTTCAGCCGATCACTTCCTTCAGGGCTTCCTCAAAAACACCCAGCGTGAATGCGGCGTCCGCATCACTGTGTGATGCAGAGATAAACCAGGGTTCGCGGGAGTCGACATCGGGCATCACTCCCTTCTCGATACATGTCATGATGACATCTTCATAGAGCCCGTGGTCCGAATCGTTCCAGTCCCTGAATTCATTAATGTTTTCATTTTCGGTCAGGAGAACACCGCACATGGATGGTGGTCCCTGAACCACACCGGGAACACCGAGCGTCTTGAGAATTTTTTCAAAGCCTTCCATAAGCAATTTGCCGTGGGCATCCACCTTTTCGAGGGCGCCGGCTTCGATCTCATCCAGTACGGCGCAAGCTGCTGCCGTGGCCACGACGTTGGCGCAATAAGTGCCGCCGTGAGCGATTTTCTGATACCCGATTTCACCCATAATCTCTTTTTTACCGGCAATGGCTGCCAGGGGAAATCCGTTGGCCAGCGCCTTGGCATAGGTGACC
Source organism: Deltaproteobacteria bacterium (assembly GCA_019313725.1). Taxonomy (GTDB): domain Bacteria; phylum Desulfobacterota; class Desulfobacteria; order Desulfobacterales; family B30-G6; genus JAJDNW01. The sequence continues at coordinate 10,840 of JAFDAT010000046.1, read as the reverse complement.
AGGTCCGCTTGAATATTGAAATACTCCTGTGCCCCGCCCTTGGCGATCCTGAAACCGGTCTTTACCTCGTCAAAAATCATGACAATCCCGTATTTGTCACAGAGGCTGCGTATCAATTCCAGGTAGCCGGGTTTCGGCATTGTAGATGCGCAGTTTCCCAGCAGGGGCTCCACAATGATGCAGGCGATATCGCCCCAATTCTCCTTGACTTTTTTCTCCAGAAGTTCTTCGTCGTTAAAGGGGATGGACATGATCAACTGGCTGATTATCTGGGGGATGCCTGAGCCGTGGGGAATGAGCACCGGTGATCTGCGATACCCCACTCCCGGAACCGGCGGTTGGCAATTCCACAAGGTGTAATCATGAAATCCATGATAAGCCCCTTCAAACTTGAGCACTTTATCCCGGCCCGTAAATGCTCGGGCAATCCGGATAGCATGCATGGTCGCCTCGGTGCCTGAATTGGCAAACCTGACCAGGTCGACATTGGCCAGTTTCCTGATTTTCTCGGCTGCTAAAATTTCATATTCATGGGTCATGGAAAATGCATTGCCGATTTCCAACCCTTCCTTGATTTTTTCACTCACCGATTCATAGGCATGCCCAAGAATCACGGGGCCGAATCCAAGGCGATAATCAACATATTTATTATCGTCCTGATCCCAGAGGTAGGCTCCTTTGGCTTTTTTCACAACGAGCGTTTCCTCATCGCCCCAGTACCTGAAATTTGAGTTAACACCGCAGGGAATGGATTCCACGGCTCTTTTAAACATTGCTCGGCTTTTTTCTCCGCTTTTCAAAATTGCCTCCTCTCGAATATAAGGGTTTATTAATTATCGCTGCCCGAAAAGGGCGTAGGAAATTTTTACTTTTATACAGCACGATTTGTGCCAGTATACAATTATTAAGATAACTATATGTAATTATTATATATAATCGTATTTCTGAATCTTCTCACAATTTCTCATATATGAGACAATAGTTTCTATTTTTCTGGAAAGGGGAGTATAAGTATGTGATTGTTAAGAATAAGTAAAATGAATCTCAATTCTAATATACGCGTATCATAATTAAGATTTTTTGGGTCGGTATAAGGGATGAAAGTTCTGCGGAGAAGGTTATATCATCTGATTCACACCCTTTTTAAGCCACCGGCTTAGCACCATTGAAGGCTTTGATTACAATGCAATCCTCACCGGAGCGGTAGAACCTTTTCAATTCTCAGCGGCAGAGCCGATGGCTTAAAAAGGGTGTGAAACCCAAGAATTTTATCTTTGTTTATTAATATGGTTCCAGTTTCACCTTCAATTGGTTTTCAACACATAAGGTCTTCAATGTATACAATATGAACGTTCCCGAATGGACGAACAATGAATACGATTGAAAAAAATCATCAAAGACAAAATTCTTGGTATAAATCAGCGACCACCAGCAGAGTATGGCCCCTTCGAGGGGCCTTACTCATACCCCTGGCTCTGCTGGTGGTCGCTGATTTTTGCTATTCATTGGATGCCCAATTTTTTCAATTTTCGGTACAGGGTTGCCCGGCTGACATGTAGTGAATCGGCCAGTTTGTCAATCCTTCCGGGTAAATTTCCTATTTCATCAAGTTTTTCCAGCAGAAGGTTTTTTTCGTAATTTTGAAGCAAGGCATCCAGTGACATGTCAGAGGGCGTGTTGGCCTGCCGTTGCCGTTTTATCCGCGCCGGCACGCTATCCATCGTAATAATATCTTGGGTTGTCATGCTGGCCATATACTCAACGGTGTTTTCCAGCTCGCGCACATTTCCGGGCCAGCGATATGATACAAATAGGTCTTTCACATCCTCGGAAACGCCATTTATCAGCTTGCCTTCATTGCGGCAGTATTTTTCTAAAAATCGTTCCAATAACATTAACATATCCCTGGTACGAGCACGCAATGGCGGGACATGGATCGGAATGACGTTCAGTCGAAAAAAGAGATCATTGCGGAATTCATTTTCAGTGATCATACTTTCGAGATCCCTGTTTGTGCTGGCAATCACCCTTGCATTTGCGGGAATTGGTTTTACGCCGCCAAGCCTTTCCACCATTTTTGTCTGAAGAATATGGAGTAATTTAGGTTGCAGGCGCAGGGGCATATCACCAATTTCATCAAGAAATATGGTCCCGTTATGGGCCAATTCAAATTTTCCCGGCTTTCCCCCCTTTTTGGCACCGCTAAAAGCGCCTTCACGGTAACCAAACAGTTCACTTTCAATGAGATTATCCGGTATGGCACCACAGTTGACGGGAATAAAAGGACCGGCCAGGCGTGGTCCTGAATGGTGAATTGCGCTGGAGACAAGGCCTTTACCGGTGCCGGTTTCACCTGTGATAAGCACGTTGGCGTTGCTCTGGGCAACCTGTAATACGGTCTCTCTCAATTTGTGCATGGGGAGACTTTCACCCCAGATGGAATCAACCCCGACCCGTGGAACCGTTACAATCATATCATAGGCTTTTTGGCGAACTTCGGCAACGTCTCTAAAAGATGCAACCGCACCGACAACATCACTGCCCGATACAACCGCATTGACCGTAACCATAAATTCCATGGCATGATTGGCCGACTGATAGGACTCTTCATGCCAGTTATATCCGGCGCCGGTGTCCAGAACACTCAAAATCGGAGAGCCGGGCCAGATTCTTGAAATATGTCTACCGATAATATCACGCTTGTTGCGCCGGATCAGGTTGGCCCCAATCTGGTTGCAATGCATGATGGTTCCATTTTTGTCGACAGACAGCATCGCATTGTCAATCGACTCGATAATCGTACAAAGCTGGTTGGTAACCATGATATTGTTATGATGGGCATCGGCTTCAATGGCATTGCTGGCGAGCAGTTGGCCCATACGCAGAACGAATTCCATGAATCGGCGCTTGCGGCTGAGAAGGTATTGCCGTTGCTCTTCGGTTACGGCCACCATCCCTATCACGCCCAGCGTTTTACCGTGTCCGATGATGGGACAGCATATTTCAGCCAGTTCATCGATGGGTCCCGACTGAACGGAAGGGTCGTACAGGGGATCGTTGGGGGCGTCCTCTACAATTTCAGATTTGCCTTTGGTAATGACCCTGCCGTAAAGATAGCCGGCATGCAGATCTCCATCTTCTTCTTTGTAGCCCACCCTCTTTTTGAATCGACCGGTCCCGGCAACAACCATCAGCGTTTCATCAACGATAACCGTGTCTAATTCTATAATGGCGGAAATCGCTTCAGATATGACCTGCGCGTCCGCCTGGATGGCTTTTAGTTTAGATAATTTTTCCAGGTATATCGGCATATTTTACACCCTTAAAAAAATCTTAATAGTGATACTCAATTCTTAATTATGAGACTTTTTAGAAATCACCATTTGATTTAGCTGTTTAGACGGATTCACATTAAAGTCGGACTGAGATTATCTCATTAATGAGAAATTTGCAACCCAATCTTAATTATTAATTTTTGCAACTATTTATAACTATTATAGATGGTTAATATAGTTTTTTTCATTGTGGCATAAAACGTGCGTTTATAGAACATCCTGACGAGGTGAATTAGCATGGCAGAGAAGAATGAAGCTATTTTAAGGGAAGCAACGCGTGCCCTGGAATTCATATATAAAGACCGATTAAGCCCCGGGGACCGAGAACAGATTGTGAATGAATCCATCGAACATTTTAATGAACACGTGAACCCAGGCTGGCTGAGATACAGCAAATCGGTTGCCATGGATACCGTGCTGGTTGAATGGGAGGGTACTCAGGAAACGTTCAAAGATCCCTACGGAAATGAATTTGTCGATTGTCTGGGCGGCTGCGGAGCAAATATCGCCGGGCATCAGAACCCCGAGATCATAAAAGCCGTTCAGGCCCAGCTGAATCGTCATGCCTTGCATAACCCGGAATTGCTCGACCCGTTGCGAGGGTATCTGGCCAGGCTGGTTTCAATGAGCGCGCCGGGTGATTTAAAATATGTTCATTTCTGCAATGAAGCAACCGAAGCCATTGAACTGGCACTTAATTTTGCCCGCGTGACCTCGGATAATTATTTTATAATTTCGACGGTAAATGCTTGCCACGGTAAATCCTTCGGAGCAGCCTCGGCCGCCGGCAAAGTGGCTTACAGCAAATCGTACCTCCCTAAAATTAAGGGTGTACAACACGTGGAATTCGGAAACTCGGAAGCCGCCGAAATAGCGATTATGAACCTGATTGCCGTTGGCGAAACCGTGGCTGCCGTAATCGTAGAGCCTATTCAGGTTACCGCCGGTATTGTGATCCCTCCAGATAATTATCTGCAACAAATGCGTGAAATCTGCGACCGCTACGGTGTGTTGTTGATTATAGATGAAATTCAAACCGGCATGGGCCGAACCGGTACATTTTGGGCCTGTGAAGGCTGCGGGGTCGTTCCCGACATCCTGGTCTTCGGAAAGGCAATTGGGGGCGGGGTGATGCCTATTACGGGCATCATCACCAGGGAACACCTCTGGGTGGAAGAGTTGGTAAACAATCCCTGGATATTAAGCCAACCAACAACCGCTGGTATGCCTCTGGCTTGCGCGGCAGCCATTGCCACCATTAAGTTAATTCTTGAAAACGATATCCCGAATCAAATCGCCCGCAAGGGAGATTATATGTTGGCAAAGTTGAAGGTGCTTCGGAAAAAACATACCATTCTGCTGGATGTTCGTGGAAAAGGGTTGCTTATCGGCTTGGAGTATCCGACCCCGGAAATCGGCAGGGCCGTATCAGAAGCGCTTTTGAAAAGGGGGGTAGCCATCGGCAGAGCCTTAAACAACCCCAGGGTAATTCGAATTGAGCCGCCGGGAGTGATCCGTTTGAAAACCATCGACACGATAGTTTCCAAATTGGATAATGCTATGTCGGCAACAGCAAAAGACTTGGCTCTCAGCCTGGTACAGGCCGAAAACAACTAAAGGAGGAAAATAATGTCGGATCATATTTTGATCAGGATGGGAGACGGGGAGCGCATCTCGATGTCCCCCGATGAAGTAAAAGAAGACCTATTGGCGGGGACACAGGATGCTGCCGAAATGGGTGAAATTCCGCCCTTGACATCCGATGAATGCGAACACCTGTATGAGATATTCGCCGATCCAAACCGCATTGTAAGTGTTTCCCCCGGTGAAGAGGTCATAACCACCGATGATGGCGCCTCGGGTATCATGGTCGTGGACCAACCCGATGGCGGAACGGCCCTGCCCATGGGATACTTCAATGCCGTGTTGGCATTTGAACGTATATGCTGCGCCGATACGGCGGGCATGGGTCATTACGATTACAGCTGCAAGCCCATAAAATCGATTATCAATTACGAAAAGCAACGCTACTACATGTATTCCCAGGCCACGACGATCCCGCTGATTTATGGCACCCAGCCCAACCTGGGACTGTACTTCCAGCCGGACGGCCCCTTTCCCAACGCTGCGGAACTGATTCCCCAGGGCAAAATCGAGGAAGCCCGCCGCGCCCAGGAAATGGCCGCCGAGGCCCTGACCGAAGACCTGGTTTTTTGTGCCAAGGAACTTTACGACGTCGGCTGCGACGGGTTCAATTTCGATACCAGTGGATCGGCCGGTGACGCTGATTTTTGCGCTACGCTCAAGGCCGTGGCTGAATTGAAGAAAATTGCCCCCGACATGGCCCTTGAAGTGGGCATGGCCAGTGAGTTTGTTCTCGGCCTTCACGGGGAAATCGAATATAACGGCAAGCGCCTGGCGGGTATGTTCCCCCACGAACAGGTCAAGATCGCCGAGGAAGCCGGGGCAGATATTTTCGGGCCGGCCATAAACGTCAGCGCGACCGAATCCACACCCTGGAACCTCGCCCGTGCGGTGACGTTTGTCAAGGAAACGGTGGCTGTTGCCAACATTCCGGTACACCCCAATGTCGGCATGGGGGTATGCGGGGTTCCCATGGTTGAGGTTCCACCCATTGACAGTGTCACGCGTTCCTCCAAAGCGTTGGTGCAGATCGGCAAGGCCGACGGTTTGTAGGTTGGTGTCGGAGATCCTTTTGGCATGGCAACTGCTCATATCATGGCGTCGGGTATGTGTGGTATTCGGACCGCTGGAGATCTGGTGGCCTGGATGCAATTGACCCGACAAATGAAAATTGATGCGGCCAAGCAGTACGTAGCCGAAAAATTGAAAATTGACGTTGCGGACCTCTGCAATGAAGATGTCATGCAGAACGTGCGCAAGAAACTCGATATCGGCAACATCTGTGCTGCCGCCGACGGTGTCAAAGGCATAACAGCCAAATCCAGAATCGCCGATTTGCTGGATATATCGATCAATTCGGTGAATCTATTTAAATCCAAGCTCAACGCGCCCTTGAATTAGGTGCCCGGCAGACGGTTCACCCCCGCCATACGAGATTTTTTTTCAGCGGGTGCAAAATTATGTGGACATTCTTTAGGATATTTTTTACGTTCATCAATACGAAAATGACTGGACAGTCCCTGGGCGGCTATCATCGGCCCGGGGCGAATTGGCAATAACAATTTCAAGATTGGAGGTTATGTGATGATCAGGAAACGCACGCTTTGTATTCTATTAGTCGCTACGATGGCATTGTTTTTATCAGGGGCATCCGCGGCGGTTGCCAAGGAGGTTCTCCACGTATACAATTGGTCCGATTACATGGATGAGGGGCCCGGAGGCCCGGTTTCCGTTTTCGAAAAAGAGACCGGCATCAATGTCACCTACGATGTTTTTGACAGCAACGAAGTGCTGGAGGCCAAGCTGCTTGCAGGAAAAACCGGGTACGATGTCGTGTTTCCTTCCAATAACTTCATCGGGCGTCAAATCAATGCCGGGGTGTTCCAGGAACTCGACCGCTCCAAGCTGAAAAACTACAAGCATCTCGATAAAGATATCCTGAGGGTGCTGGAGATCGTGGACCCGGGAAATAAATTTTCCATCCCTTACATGTGGGGTACCACGGGGATCGGTTACAACGTAAAAAAAGTCCAGGCTGCTTTTGGCGGGAAAGCCCCGGTAGACAGCTGGGATCTCATTTTCAAACCTGAAAATGCCGCCAAATTAAAAGAATGCGGCCTCGTGCTGCTGGATGACCCCAGCGAGATCCTTTCGGCGGCCCTGCACTATTTGGGCAAAGATCCCAACAGCATGGAATCGAAGGACTACACCGAAGATGCGCTGTCCATGCTGAAGAGCATCCGTCCCAGCATAAAATATTTTCACTCATCGCAGTACATCAACGACCTGGCCAACGGCGACATCTGTGCCGTGGTCGGGTGGTCGGGCGATATTTTGCAGGCTCGTGACCGGGCGGACGAAGCCGGGGCCGGGGTGGAAGTGGCCTATTCAATCCCCAAGGAAGGCGCAGTAACCTGGTTCGATATGATGGCGATCCCGTCCGATGCCGACAACGTTGACAACGCCCACAAATTTCTTGATTTTATCATGGATCCGGAGGTCATTGCAGGTATTACCAACTACGTATCCTTCCCCAACGGCAATGCCGATGCGTTTCCCTTTATCGATAAGGAGATCCGCAACGACAAGGCGATCTATCCTTCGGAGGAGACCATGAAGGGGCTTTTTACCTTGAAGGTGATGCCGCCCAAAATCTCACGCGTGAGGAACCGGACCTGGACCAAATTGAAGACCGGTCAATAACCCCTTGAAGATTGACGCCTGTCATGCATCGTCATTTGATGCATGACAGGAATTTTTTCCATACCCGTGTCGTTTGATTAAGAATGGCTAAAGGCAGCTCGGACTGCAGCACGTCGCAGTCCGGTTGTCCGCCAGACTTTCCAGTATTTACTTTGACCGCATTTTATATGCATATAATCAATTTCGATCGTGCCGGGGGCCGTAGCCCCGCCATGGGAGCACCATATGAGTCAACCAGAAATAATGCCCGAATCCGCGGCGGACGAGGCTTCCGAGCTAAAAAATTCGATGCGATAACCGCCGTGGACAATGTCGACCTGAACATTAAAAAGGGTGAGGTCTTTGCGCTTCTGGGTGCCTCCGGGTGCGGCAAAACCACTCTGCTCCGGCTGCTGGCCGGTTTCGAAATACCCACCGACGGACAGATTGTCATCGACGGGGAAGACATGCAGTCGATCCAGCCGTATAACCGGCCGGTCAACATGATGTTTCAGTCCTATGCCCTGTTTCCCCACATGAATGTTTCCAAAAATATCGCTTTCGGCCTGAAGCAGGACCGGGTTCCCAGGGCGAAGATCAAACAGCGCGTGGATGAACTTCTGGAACTGGTGCACATGAAAGAACTGTTCAATCGTTTTCCTCACCAGCTTTCAGGCGGCCAGCGCCAGCGCGTCGCCCTGGCGCGCAGCCTGGCCAAGAGCCCCAAATTGCTGCTTCTGGACGAACCCATGGCCGCTCTGGATAAAAAACTCCGGGAACAAATGCAGCTGGAGGTGGTCAACATCATTGAAAGCGTCGGCGTAACCTGTGTGATGGTTACCCATGATCAGGAGGAGGCCATGACCATGGCCACCCGCATCGGCGTCATGCATGACGGCAAGCTCCTGCAGACCGGCACGCCCCACAAGGTGTACGAATACCCCAATTGCCGCCGGACAGCGGAGTTCATCGGGACTGTCAATACTTTTTCGGGAACCGTTATCGAAAACTCGGCCGACCATGTCATTATCGATGCCCCAGAGCTTAATCGGGAAATTTATGTCGACCACGGCATATCGGGTTCGGTGGGAACTGATATCTGGGTGGCTGTCCGGCCTGAAAAAATGACCATCGATACCACCCCACCGTCCGGTGAATATAACCATGCCCGCGGTGTCGTGGAAGAAATTGCCTATGTTGGCGGTCTGTCAATCTATCACGTGAAGACCCAGAGCGGTATGATTATCCGCGTCACCCTGGCCAACGTGGATCGTCTTGCCGAAGGACGTATTACCTGGGATGATGAAGTCTACCTTAGCTGGCAGCCGGGCGCGGCAGTGGTGCTGACATGGTAAAATTGAATTTTAAAAAATTTCTGCCGTCTGGACGGATGACCGTCATCGGTATCCCTTTTATCTGGCTGCTGCTGTTTTTGGTGTTTCCCTTTGCCATTGTTTTCAAAATCAGCTTTGCCGAGATGGCCATCGCCAGACCGCCGTTCACGGAACTTTTCGCATACGCGGAAGAAAAGCTGTCCGTCATGTTGAATGTCGGCAACTATCTGTTCCTGTTCAAGGATAAACTCTATCTTTCCGCGTACCTGAGTTCGCTGAAGATGGCTGCCGGGGCCACCTTCCTGGCCCTGCTGGTGGGCTATCCGCTTGCTTATGGTATTGCCCGCGCCCACCCGGGGATCCGCAACCTGCTCTTGCTGGGCATTGTCCTGCCATACTGGACCTCGTTTCTGCTGCGGATCTACGCCTGGATCGGTATATTGAAAACCAACGGACTGATCAATAACCTGCTGCTGAAGCTGGGGATTATCGATACGCCGCTGCACATGCTGCACACTGATTTTGCCGTTTATGTCGGTATTGTCTACGCTTATCTGCCCTTCATGGTCCTGCCGCTCTACACCAATCTGGTGAAACTCGATGAGTCTTACCTGGAAGCCGCCGCCGATCTGGGGGCCAAGCCCTGGAAAACATTTCTATTCGTCACGCTGCCGCTCTCCAAAGGGGGCATTATCGCCGGTTCCATGCTCGTGTTCATACCCGCAGTGGGCGAGTTTGTGATTCCCGCGCTTCTGGGCGGACCCGACACGCTGATGATCGGCAAGGTATTGTGGGAAGAATTTTTCAATAACCGTGACTGGCCTGTGGCATCGGCCGTGGCCATCGCCATGCTGCTGCTCTTGATCATACCCATGATGTGGTTCCATAAACACCAGACCCAGGAGATGGTAGAGTCATGAGCGCAACCAGACGATCCCCCTTGCTGAGTGTGTGGTTGCTGTTGGGTTACACCTTTCTGTACGCACCCATTGTCATTCTGATTATTTTTTCGTTTAACGAGTCGAAGCTCGTTACCGTCTGGGCCGGGTTTTCAACCAAGTGGTACTGGGAACTGTTCCAGGACAGGCAGATGCTGACGGCTGCCTGGCTCAGTCTGCGCCTGGCCCTGATGAGTGCCACGGCCGCCGCAGCTTTGGGGGTACTTGCCGGTCTGGTGATGGCGCGCTTCGGTCGATTTCGCGGCCACAACCTTTTTGCCGGCATGATCACAGCACCCCTGGTGATGCCGGAAGTCATCACCGGCCTGTCGATGCTGCTGCTTTTCGTCTCCATGGAAAAAGTAATCGGCTGGCCGGACGGCCGGGGTCTGCTCACCTTGTGGATCGCGCACGTCACTTTTTGTGCGGCCTTCGTCGCCGTGGTTATCACCTCGCGCCTGAGGGAGATGGATGAGTCCATCGAAGAGGCCGCCATGGATCTCGGGGCACCGCCATTCAAGGTGTTCACCGCGATCACGCTTCCGATCATCATGCCGGCGGTTGCCGCGGGTTGGCTGCTGGCCTTTACCCTGTCCCTGGATGACCTGGTCATATCGAGTTTTGTGGCCGGTCCCGGGGCAACAACGCTGCCCATGAAAGTCTTTTCCAGTGTGCGCCTGGGGGCCAGCCCGAAAATCAATGCCCTGGCCACCATCGTTGTGCTGTTCGTCTCTCTGTGTGCCGTAGGGGCCGGGATCTTGATGTTCCGTACCGAGAGACAACGCAAATTCGAAATCCAGGCCGCCATGCGCGATACGGATTAAAGCATAAGGAGAACGAACCATGACGATTATAAAAATCAAGGACGCTGCCAATATTCCGTCGGATCAATTGGAAGACTGGGGCA
>JAFDAT010000045.1 GCA_019313725.1 Deltaproteobacteria bacterium | reverse complement strand
CATCACATGGTATACCTTGTCAGCCGTGTACTCACCTACCCAGTCCTCCACATCGTTCTTACCCACAATCCTGGTGCTCAAGCCTGCATCGTAGGCAATCCTTTTGACGTCCTGTTCCAGGATATCATCCAGCTCCTCTAGAATTTTGACCTCTTTGTGCCGGGCAACAAATTTTCGGATAAGTCCCCGGGGAACCGGATGGACGACACCCAACTTCAGGATATCGGGCTTTGTTTCCACGCTTTCAAGCACGTCCATAAGCGAAAGAAAGGGAAGCCCCATGGTAATGATTCCCAGGTCAGCGTTGCCGTGGTCCACGATCCTGTTGAGTTCCGTCTGTTCAGCATACTTCGCCACAGCGTCCAGATTTCTCAGGGCCTGCCGTTTCATTGCAAATACTTCGGTTGTCAGGGGAATATAGGGGCCGTTACGCACATCGAATCGGGGGGTATCGTCAAAAGGCTTTGTCTGCAGCCCTGCGAACGCGACCTTCTCTTTTGCATGGCAGACATGCGTGGTCAATCTCAGGATTACCGGCATGTGATGCTTCTGCGAAAGCATCACCGCCGCCTTGTAATACATATAGACCTCGGCGGGACTGGCCGGCTCCAATACAGGCGTATAACTCATCCGGGCGAAGTGGCGGTTGTCCTGTTCATTCTGGGACGAGTTTGCCCCGGGGTCATCCCCCAGCACGACGACCATACCGCCGATAATATTCACGAGGCTCAACTGAACCAATGTGTCTGACGCCACATTCAACCCAACGCTTTTGAAAAAAACGGTCGACAGATGGCCGTTGACGGCCGCCCCGTAGGCCACTTCCGTGGCTACCTTTTCATTCGTAGAAAATTCAAAGTAAAAGGGGCGCTGGTCCTCGGGTATGGAACGAATGGCAATGGCTATTTCCGGGGTAGGCGATCCCGGATAGGATGATACCACCCGTGTTCCAGATTCGACCATGGCCCTTACCAGAGCGGTATTTCCGATAACGATCTCCTCGAACGGTTCTTTTCTGAGCAGCATATCGCCCATCTTTTTCATGATAGTCACCTTCGCGTTGATGTTGCCATGTAGCTTATGCGATTATTTATAGAGTATATGGATTCAGACAGGAATTTCAACAATCTAAAAAGAATTCCCGCTGGATTGGTCAATCATTTCCGAAAATGTAAACGGGCGATAATATTTGCCAGATTGAGGCTTGGCAATAATGGGAAAAATATGTTGCATTATTATTTAGAATATTTAATTTTAGGTAATGCGTGTCTAACATGGCAATAGTATCGGAGGTGTGTGCAAATGGACGACGATAACGATTGGACCATGAACCTGTCTTTACCGCGTGCACGAACGTCGGAGTTAAGAGGCCGGCAGTCCGTACGGGCAACCTTCAAGCTCACCGAGGCGTGCATCGGCGCCATCAGCATTGTGGCCGCACACCTTGGAATCAAACAGAAATCACTCTTTGATCACCTTGTGGAAGACATCAACACCCTCAACTCAATAGCAGGAGAACTCAGCAACGTCTCCCTGCGGAACTATTCGAGGGTGCAGAAAACCTATGTTATCAGCCGGAAATCACTATATTCGCTGGATGAAGTCTCAAAAAGTCACAATGCGCCCCGGGATGCGCTGGTTGAATATTCCGTACAGCGATTGCTGCCGGTCATCATCAACGAACAGAAAAAGCATGAAGCCCGCAAAAAAATCATGAGCGCGGTTGCAAATCATTTCAACAACGGCCAAGCCTTGTTGAAAAAGCTTGAAAATACCCTGGGTCATGAAGATCCGCTTTTTGGAAGGTTGGAAACCCTGATGACCCATTACCGGAATACCTATGACGGTATGCGGGCATTTATCGAAAAGGGAAAAATTATCGAAGACTTTCAACCTGAAATACTGCGCCGAATTCTGAGCACCACCAAAAAATAAAATCGGCGGGCGAAATGTCCGCTAATTTTATTTTAAGTGAAGAGGCACAGTTTACAGTCCTTCGCGTACATCAGAAAATCCTCCGCCGTCCAGACAATAACCCCCTCGATGAGTTTTGATTCATCGAGCTCCATCATATCGACCGTCATTTTGCAGGCGATCAGCTCGACACCCTCGATTTGGGCAACTTCCTGCAGATCGCCAAGGGAAGGGATGTTGGCCTTTTGGATTTTCTTTTTCATCATGCCTGTCGCCATGGAGGTCATCCCGGGGATAGCTCCCATGACACCCGGGGGGAAAAACTTAGCCCGGTCGAATCCGCCTTCCATCACCAGATTCAGCCCCATGAAGGAATAGAATATTTTACTTTCCATTCCCTGTCTGGCTGCATTGATACCCAGCACCAGGGATGGATAGGCGCCGTCAATTGTATCCTTGACACAAATAAATGCCGCTCTCTCTTTTTCTTCTGCCATTGCACTTTCCTTTCATTCTTTGGTATGTATGGTATATTTTTTGATGAAATCCACGGGATTGTAGGACATCTTGGCCTTGCGGAGGCCCTCGTTGTCGAGATCCTGTTCCCTGTTCACCCATTGGTGGGCCCCTTGCGTGTACTTCACGAACATCTGATTGATTGCCTGGTAAATTCCCTTGTACCCGGGGCTCCCCTTTTCAAAATGGATAAGCAGGGTTTCCGCGGACAACCGTTCCCCGATGGTGTAGGCCGCCATCTCACCATCCACCAGGATCGCACCGCCAAAAAGGTTTTCAAACGCCCCCCAGTTATTCAAAACCCTTGTAATGGCCCTGTTTTCGGCATCAAGCGCCTCCTCAGCCTCACAGTCACGCCAGGTGCACCAGTTCTCCTGCATGTCGAGAGCCATTTTAACCAGGGCTTCATCGAAGTCCAGATACTGATGGACATATTTTTTTTTAAACTGGTTTAGCAGGTTTTTCTTTTTGTGAAATCGGTTGCCCTGCAAAGCCGCAAGTTCTGTTGCCGCGTATAGGTAATCCCAGTGACCCCGCGATTCATCCACCCTTATCCTGCTGTTCACTTCAGTTTCCAGCTGTTTCATGAGTGTTTCGGGGACGCGGACCATGGTGAGGCCGTCGGGGAATTCGTTCATGATAAACCTGTAAAGCTCGACCGCCCCCCAGTTTCCCACAGGCGCCCAAAATTTTACTTCCGGGCGGGTCTGCCGGATCCAGACCAGTTCCCGGTCAAAGGACCACTCAAGCCCGTAGAATTCAGACCATCCCCATAGATTCACAAAACTGTAATCCGAAGGTTTGACAGGGCATGCCCTCAGAAATTCAAGATATTGGGTCTGGCGGGCAAGGCTGAGCGGTTCGAAAGAAAGCGGCATCTCACCATACCTCCGGGTACCCTATGTCGACAAAAGCATCTTCCATTTTACGTTTATGCCCCCTTTCCATGGCTGCCAGGTCAAGGAAAATCTTCTTCTTCTCTGCATCCGGGCACTCTTCAGCGAGCTCGGTATATTGAACCATGGCTTCTTCTTCCTTCTTCATGGCCAGGGCTATGGCATCCGCCGGTTTCATATCGATGGAAAGCTCAGGCACATCCACGGTTTCCGCGACCTTATAGTCCATCTTCTCATCGAAATACTCGCCAATCAGGTTACTGATATAAATGCCCTTCAAAATCTCGCGATGTTTTTTTTCCTCTTCGGCAAACTGCCCGAACATCTTTTTCAGGTTTGGATCCCGCAGTTTATCGGCAGCATCGGCATAAAATTTCTGGGCCTCAACCTCATTTGCCATTGCAAATTTAATGACATCTTTGTATTCATTTAAAATCATAGTCCCATCCTTTCATTTTGAGAATAAATGCTACTGCACAGTACAGGTATATTTTCTTCAATATTCAAGCAATATTTATGCCATAAATTTTTACACATTAGAAACATTTCTAAACAGGGATAGTTGTTATATCCCATGCTTTAGAACATCGATTCTGTACTTAAAGTTGACTGACTGTTTCTAATGTAATGAAAGGAGGAACCCATGCGTTGGAAGCAATTTTTTACCCCGGTAAAATCCATCGATACCGATAAGGCCCGTGCCCTGATCGATGAAAATGCCGCCCAGGCAATGACGATTATAGATGTACGGCAACCCAATGAATACGAAGCCAGCCACATCCCGGGGGCTAAACTTATCCCCCTGCCGGATCTGGGCAACCGACTTGCCGAAATCGACCCGCAGAAGCCGACCCTGATATACTGAGCCTCAGGCGGCCGCAGCCGGGTAGCTGCACAAATGATGGCAGGCAAAGGATTCAGCAAAATTTACAACATGTCGGGTGGCATCAAGGCCTGGCACAATAACATCGCTATTGGACCGGAAGACCTGGGGCTTGCGCTTTTTACCGGAACCGAATCCCCGGCAGATGTGCTGGTGGTGGCCTACTCCCTTGAAGACGGCTTGCGAGATTTCTATCTCTCAATGGCGGCAAAAGTGCGCAACCCTAAAGTAAAAGATATCTTCCAGAAACTTTCCGACATTGAAATAAAACACAAAGAACGCGTGTTCGAGGAATATCTCGCCGTCACCGGAAAAATCGAATCCGTCCAGGACTTCGAAAAAAATATGGTGGCCGCGGCCGTTGAAGGCGGGCTGACCACGGAGGAATACATCAATCTATTTCAACCTGATTTTGAATCTGAGATCGACATCATATCCCTGGCCATGTCTATTGAAGCACAGGCCCTGGATCTTTATCAGCGTGCCGCCGACAACACCGCAGACCAAAAAAGCAAGGCGGTCCTGCATCAGATTGCCGCGGAAGAAGCTGCCCACCTGTCTCAGCTGGGACGGTTAATGGATGACGTTGTCCACTAGTATTTTTTGCCACAGGAGAGCACAATGGGAAAACATCTCGTACTCGTCGGGGGCGGACATGCGCACATGGTCACCCTGGCCAACCTGCACACGTTTGTTGAAAAGGGGCATCGGGTAACCGTCATCGGCCCATCCGCTTTTCACTATTATTCCGGCATGGGGCCCGGCATGCTTGGCCAAACCTATACACCCGAAGAGATCCGTTTCGCCACGCAGCGCGTGGTCGAAAACAAAGCCGGGACATTTATTCTGGGAAAGGCGGTCAGCGTCGATGCCGATGAAGAAACCGTGAGATTGGAATCCGGTGAGGCAATACCGTATGATATCATTTCATTCAATGCCGGCAGTTATGTACCCCGCCTGAATTTAGAGGAGAATGTACGGGATGTCTATGCGGTCAAGCCTATCGAGCGCTTGATGCAGGCCCAGGAAAAAATCCTGGAACTGGTAAACCAAAAAAAAATCACCGTGGGGATATTGGGCGGCGGCCCCTCTTCAGCTGAAATCGCCGGCAACCTGTGGCAGCTGACATCGGATGCAGGCGCGAATCGGCCCGATATCAAGATATTCGCCGGCAAACGGTTCATGGCGCGCTTCCCGGAAAATGTGAAAAACAGAGTTGAAAAATCCCTTAGCAACAGGGGCATCGAGGTCCTCACCAACGGTTATGTTCAATCCATCGGCGACCATCGCATTGTGCTGGAAACCGGCCGGGAATATGCCCTGGACTTTATCTTCCTGGCCATGGGCGTCATACCCAATCCCATCTTCGGCAATGCGAATCTCCCCACGGGACCGGACGGCGGCCTGCGGGTGAATGAATTCCTGCAATCTACTGAATATCCGGATATTTTCGGCGGGGGCGACTGTATCTATTTTCAAAAGCAGCCCCTGGACAAAGTCGGTGTCTATGCGGTGCGGCAGAATCCCGTATTGTATCACAATCTCATGGCCCGGCTGGAAGGGGAACCGCTGCAGGCGTTTGATCCTGGCGGGGACTACCTCTTGATTTTCAACCTGGGGGGTGGCCAGGGTGTCCTGCAAAAAGGAAGAATTATTTTCGGCGGTAAACCGGCTTTTTTTATCAAGGATTATATTGACCGAAAATTTATGCGGAAGTTTCAGGCAATCGAAAATTAATGCGGAGTTCCGCATTCCTATTTCGTCGTCCCCACCGCCACCAGGTAAAGCAACGCACTTTGATCATTCAGAGATAACATCTTGCTTGCTTCGTCATCGTAGAGCGCCCCGATCCCGCAGGCCCCGTAGCCCAGGGCAGTTGCAGCCAGGTAGACCCGCTGTCCAGCCCTGCCGGCATTCAGCATGGCATAGCGGTAGCCTCTCGGACCTTGATGAAGGTCGACTTCAGCCAGATTTGCCATGAAAAGGAAGTGAACGGCCCCATTTTTCAGCCACTGCTGATCCAGGCAGACATGGGCTGTCTTTTGCCCTAACGATCCGCCGGAAACCAGGCCATAGGCTTTTTTCTTAGTGACCAGCAGGTAAAACCCGGAATCAAAGCCTTCGACATTGACAGCCATAAAGCCGGGAACCATACACCCGGCATAGGTCTGCCCTTCGTCAACACACCGGTCCGAAGCCATACAGAGCATTTCCAGTAACCGCATGGTGTTGGCAGCCTTCAAGGGGTACTGAAGAAAGTTTCTTCTGGATCGGCGTTTCAAAACGCTTTTGACATAGCCCAGCGACACGATTGGTTCAGCTGTTTTCCGGACGGGAAACCAATTCTGCGGCATGTTGTCGACTACCGGGTAGGGATCTGCACTTTCGGCCGTATCATTTCTGACGGTTTTTCCGGCCGTATACGCCTGGGTAATGGCGGAATAGGAAACCTCTGCCGCTGAAATCCGGCTGGCTTCGATAACGCCCCTTTCCAGGCCGGCCAATTCAACCGGCGGCTTTACGGATTGGCGAGGCTCCGATGCCCGGTCATCAAAAATATTCAAACACGCCAGGCACACCTCCCGTTGCTCATCTATACCCAGAAGGCCCCCCATGCTTTCATCGTCGAAATCATAGTGTACCGAGTATGAATAGCCGTATGCATTCAAGGCTAAAACCAGATTTTCAATCAGATGCCCCGCATTCAACAGCACGTACCGGTACGCCCTCTGCCCGTATTTCCATGCACTTCTGAAAAATATACCCGAAATCAGCAGCGATACCGCTGGAGTCCGTTCAGGCCCATCCGTCAACGTCTCGGTGATCTGTCGAAGATGCCACCCTTTTCTCAATCGCACCAGGGCAACGGATTTCACCTGGTAGTTGTAGATTCCGGGTGCAAGACCGTCCACCGGCCCAGTGGCAACATAAATCTCGTTTGGGTACAAGGCACCGGCGGACGGCGCGCTGCGATAAAAATGGGTCTGGGTGCCATAGCTTCGTTTGGCCGTGAAACCATTCGCCAGTGTAAGAATCGTCGAAAGGCCCTCAAAGTTCAGCACAGCCGGAGAAGCGCGGTCCGCCCATTTTTCGCCGAATGCCTTCATCAATGATACATCGGGAAGTTCTCCTGCAGGCTGCAGCGCCGTTGAAAAGAGCGGCGGGTAGGATTTGTACAACCGGGGCATGTGTCCCCAGTCCAGGTTGTGGGGCGACATATTTTTGCGATGGTAACTGGTCAGTTTATGATAGGTCGCTGCGTTCATGTTTTCATTCAGTGGTTTAGGTTGAAGTCAGAAGGTCAAAGGAGGCTTTCAGCGTTAGGCCCATACAGCCCCTTCAGTCTCTCACCTTTTACCTTCCACCTTCTACCCTATACCTTCTACCGTATACCGACCTTGTACCTCATACCTATCTAATAATTTCCCTCAAAGCACCGTCCAATGTCGGGTAACGGAAAGAGAACCCCGCCTCCTTGAGTTTGCCGGAATCGGTCCTTTGGCTGCTCAGCATGGCGGCCCCCATTTCGCCGGTAATGAGTTTCAGCAAAAAAGCGGGTGTTTTCATAAACGACGGGCGATGGAGAACCTGTCCCAGGGTTCTGGAAAATTCTCTGTACCGGACCGCATTGGGAGCACAGAAGTTAAAAGCGCCGTCCGCATTCTCTTTCTGCAGAAGAAAAATAGTGGCCGCGGTCAAATCGTCCAGGTGCAGCCAGGGAAACCAGTGCATCCCGCTGCCCAGCGGACCGCCCATGAAAAATTTGAAAGCGGGCATCATCTTGGCAAGAGCGCCGCCGCCTTTGCCCATGACCACCCCAAAGCGCATCAGGGCCACGCGAGCCCCTTTTTGCCCGGCTTTGAGCGCCTCCGCTTCCCAGTCCACGCAAACCCTGGCCAGAAAATCATCTCCCGGGCTAGCTGATTCCGCTAAAACATCATCCCCCCGGCTGCCATAATATCCCGCAGCCGAAGCACTCAGCAGGGTTACATCTCGGCCGGGGTCCAGTGCATCCACGAGGTTCCGGGTGGTCAGAATCCGACTGTCATAGATCCGGGATTTATAATCTTGTGTCCAGAAGTTGAATATATTGCGACCGGCCAGATTGACAATAGCATCAGCGTCCTTGACGGCAAGCTGCCATTCCCCTTTTTCAGTCGTGTCGACAGATATGTATTCAAAATTTTCACGGCCGGATAGAGCGTGTTCAGGTGAGGTGCCGGTTGCCTGGACATGCCACCCTTTTTCAAGATATCTGCCGGACAGATAGGTGCCCACAAATCCCGTTGCACCGGTAATGAAAATTTTCATAACCGCCTCTCTTTCAGGGGTTTAGATTGAAGTCCGAAGGTAGAAGGAGTCTTTTTAGCTTTCGGCGTCCTGCCCATGGAGTCTCTTGAACCTTTTACCTTCCACCTTTTACCTTCCACCTTATACCTTCTTTCTCTACACCATTCCCGCCATCAGCCGGTCGATCTCGGGTTTCTGAATTGCTCCCGGGACGGTATTGACCAGCTGCCCATTTTTGAAAAACAGCAGCGTGGGAATGCTCAATATGTTGTACCGCGACGATATCATGGGGTTCTGGTCCACATTGATTTTAGCGACTTTGACACGCCCCGCGTACTCCCTGGCCACCTGATCCAGAATGGGGCCCATCATTTTGCACGGGCCGCACCACGGCGCCCAGCAGTCCAGCAATACAGGCCCGGGGTACGACAGGACATCCTGATGGAATGTGCTGTCGGAGACCATCACCGGACTGCTGTAGAAGGTCATCTCAGGCAGTGGCGTACGGCACTTCCCGCACACCGGGTCATCTTTGATGCGCTGTTTCGGCACCCGGTTTTTGGTCCGGCAGTTTTTACACTGTATGATAACACTTTCCTGGTTCATCTATCTGATCATCTCCTATTAAAGACCGGAACCACAAAGGCACAAAGGACACAAAGTTTTTCTTTCTTTGTGGTTGAAAATTTACCGTTGAATTAGGTCATCGAATTTTTCCGGCGTTATGATGCCTTCCTCTATCACGACTTCGCGTACGGTTTTGCCGGTCTCATGCGCACGCTTGGACAATTCTGCCGCCCGGTCATAACCCAGCAGCGGAACAAGATATGTAACCATGGCCAGGCTTTTCTCCAGATTGCCCGCACACCTGGCCTCATCGGCCTCGATGCCACGAATGCACTTCTCGGCGAAAACCCGCGCGCTTTCACCCAGAATCTGAATGGATTGCAGCAGGTTGTA
Organism: Deltaproteobacteria bacterium; assembly: GCA_019313725.1. Taxonomy (GTDB): domain Bacteria; phylum Desulfobacterota; class Desulfobacteria; order Desulfobacterales; family B30-G6; genus JAJDNW01. The sequence goes on along the minus strand of JAFDAT010000045.1, from coordinate 3,470 downwards.
GGCAATCAACGGCTGCATGGTGTTCAATTCAAACTGCCCTTTCTGACCGGCAAAGGTAATGGTGGTGTCATTGCCGATAACCTGTGCCGCAGCTTGAATGACCACCTCCGGAATAATCGGGTTTACCTTTCCCGGCATGATGGAGGAGCCGGGTTGAAGATTCGGTAGCCTGATTTCCCCCAATCCACACCGCGGGCCGGAAGCAAGCCAGCGCACGTCATCGGCAATTTTTGTCAGGCTGACAGCGACGCTCTTTAGCGTTCCGCTCATTTCCACGGCGGCATCCCTTGCGCCCTGGGCTTCGAAACGGTTTTCAGCTTCCACGAAATCCATCTTCAGGTAATCGTTGATTCTGGCAATAACCGCCGGAGCGAATTCGGGCAGGGTGTTCAACCCGCTGCCCACGGCCGTGCCGCCCAGGGCAAGTTCCCTGAGGTTCGTGGAAGCATTCTGGACCCGTGAAATAGAGAGCTCGGCCTGGCGGGCATAGCCGCTGAATTCATTCCCGAGAGACATGGGCACCGCATCCTGAAGATGGGTTCTGCCGATCTTACGGATATTTTTGAAGACCGATGCTTTTTCCGTCAAGGCGCCCTTAAGAAGCTCAAGCCGGGGCAACAGTTCCCCCTCTATGGCGCCCAGTACCGAAATATGCAGCGCGGTGGGGATGACATCGTTGCTGGACTGACCGAGGTTGACGTGGTCATTGGGGTGTACCGGGGATTTGCCGCCGATCTTCCCGGTCAGAAGTTCATTGGCTCTCGAGGCAATGACTTCATTCATGTTCATGTTGGCGGATGTGCCTGAACCGGTCTGGAAGAGATCGACAACAAATTGCGAATCCATGCGCCCTTCCATCACTTCGCGGGCGGATACGCCGATAGCCCCGGCAACATCCGGGTCCAGTAATTTCAGATCGGCATTTACCTGCGAAGCAAACAACTTGATCAGGGCCAGGGTATGCATGAAGGCTGATGGCAGCCGCAACCCGCTGTCGATGGTGTTCTGTCTGGCCCTTTCGGTCTGGGCACCATAATAGGCTTCCGCCGGTACCGCGACAATGCCCAGCGAGTCTTTATCTTCTCTATATTTCATCTTAGCGGCCCCCTGTATATCCCCATGGGGGTGTAATCAACGAAAACCTGGCCTTCCCCGGAAAATCTGCGGGTCAGCCGGACCTGCCGTCATCACACGGTTCATCGGATCCGCCCCCCCTCGAGTCCTCGGCGGAAAAAGAAGCCGTGCACACCGGTAGCGGCTCGCCATCATCCGCGGAAAGTGCAGCCAGCGCATTTTTGTAATCCGGTTCTTCTGACAATTCGTCCACCTGCTGTGTATAGGTAACCTTGCCCTCCTTATCGAGGATAATCACCGATCTTGCCAACAGACCGGCGACAGGCCCACTTTTGAGCTCGATGCCGAAATCTTTCCCGAACGACCTGTCACGCAGTTCCGACAGCGTGGTCACATCTTTTATACCTTCGACCTCGCAGAAACGGGCATGCGCAAAGGGCAGATCACGCGAAATACAAAGCACCACCGTGTCTTCACGGCCGGCCAACTCCGTATTGAACCGCCGCACCGATGCAGCGCATGTACTTGTGTCCAAACTCATGAATATGTTCAACACCACTTTCTTACCCTTGAATTGTGCCAGGGACACGTCGGAAAGATCGGTACCGGTAAGCTTAAAATCAGGAGCCATGCTACCGACTGCCGGGAGCTCGCCTGACGTTTGAACGGGATTGCCTTTGAGTTTTACCTGTGCCATGTTGCCTCCTTGATACGTATCTTCGCTTGCCGTTATTAATAAAACCAATGTTATCAGATACAATAAACGTGCCAGCATGGAAATCAAGATTAAACGATGACTGCATACCCATTGTGGTATGATTGTTGCTTTTTTAAATTATTATTTATTGCGTTTCAAACCCTATCAACAAGGAGAAAGGCCATGACCGCAAAGAAAGACCGCTATCACATAAAATCTGCCTGCCCCCAATGCGGCTGCAGCTACGCCCAGGTCCTCAGTCCTGAAGAAATCAAAGAAAAATACGGCGACATGCCCAACGTTGAACTCGAGTGCGGCGAATGCATGCTGAAGTTTGAAAAATCCATGGAAGAGGCCTGCCCCGAATGGGATGCAGAGTGCAAGCTCAAGGAATAATAAATTTTCATGCGGGTACGGTTATTCATAGATAACCTAAAGTATTCAGGATCATATTAATTCATAACCATAGAAAAGAAAGGTTAAACCATGAACTACGATTTTAATGCCGATGAAATTCTTCAAATGGCCGAACAGATTGAAAAAAACGGGGCCGCATTTTATAGAGAGTGTGCCGGCAATGTGGAAGACGCGGCTGCGGTCAAACTGCTGCAGGATCTCGCTGCCATGGAAGACGAACACGAAAAAACGTTTGCAGGCATTCGTGCTCAACTGTCAGCCCAGGAAAAGGCAAGCACCACGTTCGACCCCAGCGGTGACGCTGTTCTTTATTTGAAAGCGCTGGCCGACACCAGGGTATTTTTCGAAAAAACCATTGATACCAGCAATATGGAAGAGATTCTTAAAGCGTCCATAACCGCTGAAAAAGATTCGATTGTATTCTACCTGGGTATGAAAGACCTGGTTCCGGAGGAACTCGGCACGCTGAGGGTGGATGCGATTATTAAAGAGGAGATGGCGCACATCAAACTTCTGAGCAAAGAACTGCTGGCCTTGAAAAAAGCGTAACCGGGCAACCCGCGTTTCACCTCGCTTTACCCGATGCCGGCGCCACATTCAATGGCCCTGATCATTAATGCGCATGCCATGGAACATCCATGCATCACCGCATTGATGATCAGGGCCGATACGTTTTTTACAATGCCTCTGAAATCGGAAATATATCTGCAGGCGTCCTCAAATCAACCGCTGGCATTTATCCAGATCGAATCCGAGATTGTGTCTCAACACCGTTCTTTTGATACACAATGTATCACGGGTAATATGAGACAATACGGACCACCTGTATTGCGTCTGTTTAAGAGATTATAAACACGTAACAATATATGTGCTACATGGTAACACTCGACGTAACCTTTCAGGTAAGGGTTTGCGCAGAAATAAGTTCGCAGGTTTTCAGCGTTCAGGCGCCCGGTCAGCAAGACACGAAAATGCAGAAATATCTGGCATATATCGAATTTTCGTCACACCGCTGAGCGGGATGGATGGGCGCTGAAAATGTGAAGTTATTTTTGAGCGAGTCCTAAACATCAGGTGCCTTGCACTCGAGTGAAAAGTGATTATTCTGTTGTCAAGAAAATATTCTTAAACTTAAATTAAAAATCCTAACCCTGGCTGCACCAAAATTCAGGAGGTTCATATGTGGGAGTACACAGACAAAGTAAAGGACCATTTCATCAATCCCCGCAATGTTGGTTTTATAGATGATTTCGACGGTATGGGCGAAGTGGGTTCACTGGCC
>JAFDAT010000377.1 GCA_019313725.1 Deltaproteobacteria bacterium | reverse complement strand
CGCCATAGGCAATTAAAAATGAATAAAAAATACCTATGGTTATAGTGCCGACCAAACTGACTAAAAAATGGTTTTTCTTCCTTCTCAGGTAGATGGACAAACCCATTATGAATAAGGCGATGGTAAGATCTATCAGGCCCAACAGGTAATCAGCCTCGAAAAAGGCTATGGTCCCTAACAGTGAGAGAAAAAAGCTGCCCAGTATGATGAGCAGGTTCAGCATGACTATTTTTCTGAGCACCTCGATGTCATGATCTGTAGGCAGCCCGCTGGCGATGATATTCCAGAAGAATCGTTTTGTTGCACCCATTATGATTACCTTTAAGCGTATTTCCTGACAATAATTTCTTGTAAAGGCCTTTTGGGAACGTGATGCACGCTGTTTTCATCACGCCAGTACTTGATGTCTCCACCCGGCTCGATATATTCCAGCTTCACTTTTTCCAAGGGTCTGCCCAGGGCGACGACGAGCAGTATCTCAAATTTATCTTCGATGGATAGATCTTTGCGCAAACCGTCCCTGTTGACTGACGCCAGAATGCATCCCCCAAGGCCCTTTTCTACGGCTCCCAGAAGAATGCTCTGGCAGGCGATGCCATGGTCACAAAAGAAAATTTTGTAAATACTGGTATCACCAAGGAGTACGATGTAGGCTGCGGGTTTTTCACCTTCCGACGGTCCCTTCCATCCCTTCAGGTAGGCGGCCCAGCCCAGTTTTGAAAAAATCTGTTCATTTGTTTCAGGATCGCAGGTTAGAATATATTTAAGCGATTGGAGATTGGCGCCGCAGGCGGAGTGTCGCGCCAAGTCTACCAGTTCTTCAAGGGTTTCCATAGCAATTTTATCATTTTGATGGAATCGGCGGTAGCTCCGATTTTTATAGACCAGTTCTTTAAGCATGGGGTTTCCTCATTTCTCTTGACGGCAATATGAAAATTGTTGAATCTGGATAAGAAATCAAGTCGTAAACCATGGGTGCATATTGCCACAAATGCTGCCGGGAGTCAATTTGGGCAAGCCTGATGCAAATATCGCGCAAATCGCCAATTGCGTGCCAAGTCCAGCTTATGTTCGATTGGATGAATGGTTTGTGATATGCTGTACCACATAGGGTGTTTGCGTTAATAAAAAAGACTATTTTAAAAGGGAAGCAGCAAATGCGTACTGTAAAAATGATTCATACTGTCAGCTGCCATGCGGAGGGGGAGGTGGGGGATGTCATCGTGGGTGGCGTGGCACCGCCCCCCGGGGAAACATTGTGGGAGCAATCCCGCTGGATTGCCGGGGACAAAACGTTGCGCGAGTTCATGCTCAACGAACCGCGGGGCGGTGTTTTCCGGCATGTGAATTTACTGGTCCCGCCCAAAGACCCTGCCGCCCAGATGGGCTGGATTATCATGGAACCGGAGGACACCCCTCCCATGTCGGGTTCCAACAGTATGTGCGTGGTCACCGTGCTCCTTGAAACCGGCATCCTGTCCATGCAGGAACCCGAGACGCGGCTGACCCTGGAAGCGCCCGGCGGCCTGATCCATGCCGTGGCTGCCTGCCGTGGCGGCAAGGTGGAACGCGTGACCATTCGCAACGTACCCTCCTTTGTGGACAAACTGGATGCCAAACTGGAAGTTGCGGGTGTCGGTACCCTTACCGTGGATACCGCCTACGGGGGAGACAGTTTTGTCGTCGTGGAGGCGGAGGCCCTGGGGTTTAAAATATCTCCGGATGAAGCCCGGGACCTGGCCGAGGCCGGTATCAAGATTACCCATGCAGCCAATGAGCAACTGGGCTTTTTCCACCCTGAAAACTCCGATTGGAATCACATCTCTTTTTGTCAGATTACCGCTCCCCTGTTCAAGGAAAAAGGTATTTATGTAGGTCGCAATGCCGTCAGCATACAACCTGGGAAACTGGACCGGTCGCCAACCGGCACGGGGTGCTCGGCCCGTTTGGCACTGTTGAAAAAAAAGGGTGTGCTGAACACGGGCGGCCGCTATATCGGCGAGTCAATTATCGGATCCCGGTTTCATTGCCGGTTGGAGTCCCTGGCCCGGGTGGGGGGGCAGGAGGCCGTCGTTCCGAGCATATCGGGCCGCGCATGGGTAACCGGTACGCACCAGCACATGCTTGATCCTGACGATCCCTGGCCGGGAGGGTATCGGGTGGCAGACACCTGGCCGGTCTTTACCTAGATTGAATTTGAAACCCAAATCGGGCAAACCGGAAACCCCAAATTCGAAAACCCCAAAAGCTAAACAATATCAAAAGACCCGATACCAAACATTTAGACAGCAATAGGCAAAAAACTATTCCTAATTGCATGGTTGTTAAGTTTGGAATTTTCGGCATTATGATTTCATACAGTTTCGATGCCAAGAACAATCCGTGGTATGGTCGTTAACCATTCCGGTGGCCTGCATGAAGGCATAGCAGATAGTGGGGCCGACAAATCTGAAACCGCGCTTTTTCAAATCCTTGCTCATGGATTCCGAGGCAGGCGTCAGGGTTGGAATATCGCCGGGCCTTTTCCAGCTGTTGCGGACCGGCTTGTGGTTGACAAACTGCCAGATATACGCGTCAAAACTGCCGAATTTCGTTTGAACAGCGAGAAAGGTCCTTGCATTGGTAATGCAGGCCTGGATTTTAAGCCTGTTGCGGATGATACCCTTATCCTGAAGCAGCAGTCTTATTTTTTCTGCTTTGTAAGCGGCCATGCGAACAGGATCGAACCCGTCCAGGGCCCGGCGGAAGTTTTCACGTTTTTTCAGGATGGTCATCCAACTCAAGCCGGCCTGGGCCCCTTCGAGAATCAGAAACTCAAAGAGCCGCCGGTCGTCATGCAGCGGTCGCCCCCACTCGTGGTCGTGATAGGCAACCATCAGCGGATCGTTACCGGCCCACTCACATCGTTTGGTCATATCGCTAGTTCTTCCGCCAATGGGCGATGGAATTTGCGTAGTATTGCATGATGACGGCATTTTTCGGAACCGTCCTGTAGCGGTCTCCGGAATATTCAACCAACTTCCTCAGCAGCAGATGATCGAGCGCGTTGCCAATGGCGCGGGTGAGGGTGCTGCGGGGCGTTTCCAGTACCGGTGCACCGCTGGCCTGCAGGCGGCGAATGAGGCGGGTGGTCCTATTCTCGATTTCATCGAAATCAAGCTCGGTTTCACCTTCGTTTAAAAAGGCGGCGGAGACCACCGAGAATGGCAGTATCGGGACAACGTCGGCAATGGATTGCATTAGTTGTTTGCAGAGGTTTTCAACTTCTGGAAAGCGTTTCCCTCGTTCCAGTTTGCTGAAATCGATGTCTTGGGTTTTGCAGTAGTGCCTTACCGAAACCGGGGATCCGAAATTCACACCGGCATACCCGTAACGGCGCCATCGGCTGATGACCATCAGCATTAGTGACCGGGTAATGAATTTGAGTGTTGTGCGCAGCACAAACCACCAGCTTTTCTTGTCAGCGCTGGGATCAAGTGCCCGGACCAGGCTTCTGTCTTCGATGGTCCGGTCGTAGTTGATGCCAACGGGAATGAACACGATATCCCGATCGCTTTCCAGGTCAAACTGCCTCAGCATGTAATCCACGAGTCCGAGCTTGGGTTTCCTCAGTTTTCCATCACGGCTCAGGCCGCCTTCAAGGAACACGGCCTGGCATACGCCTTCGCGGGTGGCCATGTGGATATAGAGTTCCAGTACCGTGCGGTAAAGGGCGTTGCCTGATTTTC
>JAFDAT010000376.1 GCA_019313725.1 Deltaproteobacteria bacterium | reverse complement strand
TCGGCCTTCAAGGTGTCAAGCAGCTGCTTCATGTGCGCGTTGTGGGCCGCCATCTCTGAAGCCTGGGCATTGACTTTATCAACATGCTTGTCGTTGTGGTGGGCCTTCGATCCCTGCAACTGCTGGGTGTAGGTCGCCCAGTAGATAAAAAAGGGCTTGTCGCCCTTGGCCTTGTCCTTGACATAGGCAGTGATCTGCTTGATCGACTCGGCCTCAAAAGCTTCCTGTCGATCGGGACCAAGCTTGCCTGCAATCCCCTCAATAGGCTTGCGGCCCTTGCCTTTTCGCCCAACGTACCCGGCCACCGACAGATCAATCCCGGTCCGCTTCAAATATTCCTCTTCCCCAGGGAAGTCGTAGAACATCGATTTGTGGACACTCGGTCCGTCCTTATACAAATCGTATGAACCGGGCCAGTTGTCCGGTGCCCCGTTCCACAGGCCGTAGTAGGCGTAGTCGTAACCCTGGCTCTCCGGCAAATGCTCGGGCTCTTCGCCAAGATGCCACTTGCCCCACATGGCGGTATTGTAGCCCGCCTTTGATAGTACCTCGGCAATAGTCACTTCCTTGCCCGAAAGTCCGTCAGTTTGACCGGGCCAGAGTACACTCAGCAGTCCGGTGCGAACCGGATGGCGGCCTGTGTTAATGGCGATCCGGGACGGTGTGCAAGACGGTTCTGCGTATGCGGTCCAGAAGCGCATACCCTCAAACGCCATCTTATCCAATTGCGGTGTTGGCGTACCGCGGTGTTTTCCGCCGCCCTGCCATCCCATCTCACCCCAACCGACATCGTCGGCCAGTACGTAGATGATGTTGGGTTTCTTACCGAACTTTTTTTCAAGTACCGCCAATTTCGCATTGATTTGCTTGTCCTCGGCAGCCCAATTGTCTTTGTTTTTCTCCTGCAAGTCATTGTAAGGGGCGTCGAATTGACCGGCTTGTAATTGAATTGGAATTGCTATCAAAAAGATTGATAGGGCCATGATCACAGTTGCATATGTTTTCATCTTTCCCCCCTTTCGTTTATCCACGCTATGGTTAGTGCTGATTTTTAAAATTATGTAGAATCCCATATCTTGTGGTTTGACCAAAGACACAAAATTACAGATAGATGGGGCTTTACCTCCATTATTCAAAATGAGTGCCTTAATACCATTATGATAGAGGTTCATTGTCCATAACGTAGCCTACAAAACTTGAGTTATTATTTGTGTGCCTTCTCCCACTCCTCGATTTTAACACCTTCCTCGACGCCTTCCCAGCCCGTGATCATGGCCTTGATATGAGCGAAAAGGCTGTGACCGGTAGTCGTCATGTAGACGTGCACGACGATGAAGGTCAGAATATTGATGGCACCGAACATGTGGATAATCCCGAGCCATTTGAGGGATAGGAATTCGAGCCCCCATGCCGACCAGGAATTGTATCCCCAGTAAAGAAACCCGGTAATCATCTGAAAGGGCAGCAGGAAAGCCGCCAGGGAAAGATACACGAGCCGCTGGAGGGGGTTGTGCTTAGCCTCTTTGCGCTTGGGAAAAGGATGCGACTCTCCCCGAAAGATGCCCCAGATGTAGTACATGACCACGGAAATCATCTTCTTGGTCGTGGGTATGTACTGTTTCCACTCGCCGGTAGTAAACATCCAGAACACGAAAAAGGCGAACGCAATCAGCCAGGTCAGACCGACGGTGTTGTGAATCTTGACAGCCGTCTGAAACCCGAGGAGCTTGAACAGGCCGTGAACCTCAAATCCGGTTACCAGCAGAATCATGATGAACGCCATTTGCAGCCAGTGCCAGAAACGCTCATAGCGTGTGTAGAGATAGATATTGATCATCTTGCCTTCCATAATTTACGCTCCCCCTTTTTTCCCGTTGCCGCTACTGGTAAACATCCGCCCCAGGCCGTGCAGAACAACGCCGATCAGAGCCCCCAGAACCATGATCCATCCCAGAGCATCGAGCGGTCCCCAATGGTCACGCGCGGGCATGTAAAACCCCGCCAGATTGGCCATCCTGCCGCCTTCGCGGATGTGGCACTCGGTGCACCCGACCACGTTTTCTTTGGGGGCCACCATGTGCGTTGTCGGATAGACATAGGTGGTTTCCACGAAATCGTATTCACCCGAAAACGGCAGGTCGAGTGATTCGGCGCCGATTGAAAGGGCTTTCTGCCAATCGAGGTGCTTCCAGTAGCCGTCGGGACCCGACAGGAGCGGTGTCAGTAAAGTTTTGTGCACCTTGTCGTAGGGCTGAACACCCCGGTGGACCTTGAAGGGGAAAATACGCGAGTTTTCATCGTCGCGATCACCCAATGGATAACTCAGCGCAACCGTCCCGGATGGGTCGATGGTGTCCGCCGCGGTAAGCGACTGGATGGAACCGTTGAACCAGAAATATTCCGGCTTCAGGTTTTTCTCCCACTTCATATTCCCCTTGATGGAAAGATACTCGTACTTTCCATAGGCGCCCTTGGTCTTATAGGGTTTGCCGTCCTTGGTTTTGCCGGATGAGGACCAGTCCCAGGACATTTTCGTCGGATTCACCCGTGCAAACGTCGGAATGTGGCAGCTCTGACAGGCGACCTTGTCGGTGTGGTCGTTGGCCTTGGATCCAGGCTGGTGCGGTGTACTGCTGTGGCAGGATTCACAGGTGATCTTGGAAGTGAGGTCATCCTCGATCAGGCTTTTGCGGTGTGTGTACGCCGGCATCGTATAGATCCGGCCGGAAATATTATGCTGACGGGTGGTATGGCAGCGCACACAGTCAAAGTTCTGGCCGTCCGTGCCCATGTGTACGTCCAGGGTCTTGTTGGGCTTGGTCATGGATGAGTCGAGATCACCGTGCTTGACGCCATCGCCGCCGCCGCCATAGAAATGACAGGAGCCGCAGTTCTGCCGCGTTGGACGGCCAATACTCTGCAGGGCCACCTGAATTTCGGACTGAAGCTCATCGGCCAGCTCCTTGAGGTCCGGGTCTTCCGCCGCATCTTCCATGAAAGCGTTGTAGTCTTCAAAAGACTCTTCCCAGTTGATCTGTTTACGGCTGTGGCACACCAGGCAGTTGGTCGCCTCGGATTTCGTTCCCCAGCCGGGGTGACAGGAGCGACAGCCTTTGTCCTGGTTCCCATTGGCGGAAATACAGAAATTGTTCAGCGAATAGGCCGCTTTGCCCATCTGAACGCCCTTTTCATTTTCGCCGGCCTTCCAGGTCCAGTGGATGGTTTTGTGAAACTGGGTTTCCGCCTCGGAGTGACAGGAAACACACGCCCTGGTAACCTGGGGGCCGGATGTGAAGGTTTGCTTCAAGACCTCGTGTTTAGTGTGGTCCGTGGTGTTCCACAACTCGGCGTCCTTGGTGGCCTGCTGCGCCAGGGTACGGCCTGGCGCCTGCTCCGCATAGGTCATGGAAGTCAGGCCCATACAGGCTATGAATGCCATGAGGATGAGCAGAAAACGGGCTGGCTGCATTTTAGATAATCTCATAAGATAAGGTTCCCCCATTAGAAACAAACCATCGCCTTCCTGGACAGGATCAATGCCCTCAGCAAAGAATCCTGGCCCAGACCAGGCATTGCGTTGCCCCTAGAAGGGGCTCTATCACAAAACACATGAATCAGAGGATTCAAAAGCCTGAAGTTACAGAAAAAAACTTGAACATCGAACATTGAACGTTCAACATCCAACGTCGAATGTGGAAGACGCTTCGCTTTGTCTTATCTATAAAATAA
>JAFDAT010000375.1 GCA_019313725.1 Deltaproteobacteria bacterium | reverse complement strand
ACCCCGCTTGTCAAGGCATCGGAAACAGTGGGCCGGCACATGCAAAAAGGGGCTGTGGTTATTTTTGAATCCACGGTTTACCCGGGGGTGACCGAAGATGTGTGTATCCCCATCCTGGAGAAAGCATCCGGGCTGGTGTGGAAGCGTGATTTCCATGTGGGCTATTCACCGGAAAGGATCAATCCCGGCGACCATGAGCACACCCTCGCCAAGGTTATCAAAGTGGTCGCAGGTGACGGCCCGGATACCCTGGAAGCCGTGGCCGAACTTTATGGCGAGATCGTGGATGCCGGTGTTTACAAGGCCAAGAGCCTCAAAGAGGCTGAAGCCGCCAAAGTTATCGAAAACATCCAGCGAGATCTCAACATCGCTCTTATCAACGAACTGGCCATTATTTTCGACCGTCTCGACATCGACACCACCAACGTGCTCGAAGCCGCCGGCACCAAGTGGAACTTTCTGCCTTTCCGGCCGGGCCTGGTGGGCGGGCACTGCATCGGTGTGGATCCCTACTACCTGACCCACAAGGCCGAACTTGTTGGCTACCGCCCCGAAGTTATCCTGGCCGGCCGCCGGATCAACGATCAAATGGGCAAGTTCATTGCCGAAAAAACAGTCAAGATAATGATTAAAGTCGGGCGCCACATCAAGGGCAGCCGGGTCGGCGTGTGCGGCCTGACCTTCAAGGAGGACTGCTCGGACCTGCGCAACTCCAGGACGCCCGACATCGTTGCCGAACTTAAAGCCTACGGCATTCAGGTGATTGTCCACGATCCCCTGGCGGAATCCTCGGAAGCCGAGGAATTTTACAATATCCGCCTGTCGCCGTTCGAAGATTTTAAAGGCCTCGACGCCATGGTCGTCTCCGTGGCGCATCGTCAATACCGCGATTTAACCCCCCAGGCATGTATGCAGAAGCTTGTCCCCGGTGGCTGTGTGATCGATGTAAAATCCATTTTTAAACCGGAAGATTTCGAAAATACCGGTTTCAGTTACTGGCGGCTCTAATAGATTGTGCCGACTTTTAAAAGATCGGCACAATCTATTAGTGAACGCGACTTCGTCGCTAAAATCTAAAAACACTTGTACCGTATACCCTACACCGTACACCCTATACTGTATACCCTGAACCATATGTCAATCCGTGATATCGTGAGACGTGAGACGATTGACATCGCCGTGAGGGGTTAGAAGTAAGACGTGAGACGATTGAGAAGTTAGATGTTACGCCTCACGAAAAGGGTTCTTGTAAATCCTGGCATGAAGGCTGGAAAGCATGAATGCTTGAAGCAGTTTATTGGTAGCTTTCTCGCTTCCAAGCTTACAGAAATTTGCACCGTGCACCGTATACCCTACACCTTATACCTATTTGTTTTACCCTGAACCGTATACCCGATTCTATCTTGTATCCTGTCTAAAAAAATATACCGATAACAATTTGGCTTGCATCAAAGTGGTTTTTCGCGAAGCGATTATAAATTGTCTGCGCTTGTCCGCGTCTGTCTGCGGTCAAAATTATACCTTAAACCGTGCACCGTTAAAATTCTGGGAAACAATGATGCTGGAATGCTGGGAAGCAGCCGATGGCCTCCAAGCCTCATAGCGTCCACGCTTCCACGCTTACAGCAATTTGCACCGTATACCCTACACCGTAAACCGTACACCCTTTACCGTAAACCCTATACCCTACACCGGAAACTATGAACCCAAATAACTCAAATTTCCCGACTCCTCACGGCGGAAAACTCATCAACCTGCTGGTTGACGAAGAACGTGCGGTCGTCCTGAAAGAGCTCTCTTTCAGCCTCCCGGACATCACCCTCAACGAACGCCAGCTCTGTGACCTAGAACTTCTGGCCACAGGTGCGTTCTCACCGCTGGAAGGCTTCATGTGCCGCTCTGACTATGAGTCGGTGTTGGATCGCATGTGCCTGCAAAGTGGCCTTTTGTGGCCCGTGCCCGTCTGCCTTGACATTCCGGAAACACAGGCCAAGACGCTGGAGACAGGGCAGTCAGTGACTCTGCGCGACCCTGAAGGGTTCCTGCTGGCTGTAATGCACATCGAGGATATGTGGCCGGTGGCGTGTGACAAGGAAGCCGAAATGGTTTACGGGACCCGGGACCGTATGCATAGAGGCGTTCACTATCTCTATACGGGTACCGGCGATGTTTATATCGGCGGCAAGCTTGAGGTGTTAAGCCTGCCCCTGCATTTTGACTTTAAACAGCTCAGGTTGTCACCTACGGAAACAAGGTCTGTATTTCAAAAGCTGGGTTGGAAGCGTGTTGTGGGATTCCAGACGCGCAGCCCTATTCAACGGCCCCAGTTCGAGATGACCATACGGGCCATGCGTGCGGCCAAGGCCAATATTCTCATCCATCCGGTGGTAGGGATGACCAAGCCGGGTGATTTTGATCACTACACCCGGGTGCGGTGTTATAAAGCGGTGACCGGTCAGTATCCGCCCGACTCTTTTCTGCTCAACCTTTTGCCTTTTGCCATGCGCATGGCCGGCCCCAAAGAGGCGCTTTTGCACGCCATCGTTTCAAAAAATTACGGCTGCAGTCATTTTATTGTCGGCCGGGATCACGCGGGCCCGGGGATCAACGGCGGTGTCAACGGGTTTTATGAGGCTAATGCTGCCACCACCCTTGCTGCCGAATTCAGCAAAGAGCTCGAAATCGGCATCGTCCCCTTTGACGAACTGGTTTATCTGCCGTTCGAGGACGAGTATCGGACCAAAGACAAGGTCGCGGATGGGGTCCAGACAATCTCACTGTCTGGATCCGATATCCAGCAGCGCATCAAGTCAGGGAAAAAAATTCCTGACTGGGCAACGTTTCCGAGTGTGATGGAAGTGTTGCAGAATGCCTATCCACCGCCTGAAAAACAGGGTTTCACCATCTTCATGACCGGATTGTCAGGGGCGGGTAAATCCACGGTTGCCCAGGTGCTTTATTCACGATTCCAGGAGATAGGCGGGCGGTCGGTAACACTGCTGGATGGGGATGTTGTCCGGCGGAACCTTTCCAGTCAGCTCAGCTTTTCAAAAGAGGACCGGGACATCAATGTGAAACGCATCGGTTTTGTAGCCAGCGAGATCACCAAAAACAGGGGTATCGCCATTTGCGCACCCATTGCTCCTTATGAAAACACGCGCCGGGAAATTCGTGAAATTATCGAAGCCGCAGGTGGGTTCGTGGAAGTGCACGTTTCCACCGCTCTGGAGGTATGTGAAAAAAGGGACCGCAAAGGCATGTACGCTAAAGCCCGGGCCGGGTTGATTAAAGGGTTTACCGGTGTGGACGACCCTTACGAGGCTCCGGATAACCCCGAAGTACGCATCGATACCACCGACATCACTCCCGATGAAGCCGCAAGAGAGGTGCTTTTATACCTGGGGCACAAGGGCTATATTTGAATTAGACAGGATTAACAGGATTGACATGATCCTTGAAAAATTTTAGCTACGAAGTCGAGTGCACGAATAGCTTGGTGCAAGATGTTAGGTCCACAAGAAAAAATAATCCTGTAAATTTTGTCAAAATGAAATCGTGTGCCCGCTGCCATTAACAAAATTGCCAATAAGCAAATTAACATTATCGCGAAGCGATTTATAAATAGTCTGCGTTTGTCTGTGTGAGTCTGCGGTTAAAATATTTAATCTCAGCGTTCTCGGCGACTCTGCGGTAAAAAAAAGGAAAAAACGATGCTAAACAAAATCGTATTCACC
>JAFDAT010000374.1 GCA_019313725.1 Deltaproteobacteria bacterium | reverse complement strand
TGAACCCGCATTCAGCCACCGCTCAATTCTTTATTAACACCGCCAATAATAAAGCACTTGATTTTACAGCCAAAACAACTCAGGGATGGGGTTACTGCGTATTTGGCCGCGTGGTCGCAGGGATGGAGACGGTGGACAGGATTGAAAACGCAGCCACCACCATGCGCGCAGGCCGCAGGGATGTGCCTGCCGAAACCGTGTTTATCGAATCCGTTACCGTCAAGTAAAAATTTCAGTTGCCCACAGCCGGAGATCAGAGGTCAGAAGTCCGCCAATCTTATCAAGCTATTACCTTCTGGTCATCGACGGTTGCCCCCTGACCACCGACTACCAACCACCGAATTACCGCTTGACATGCGTCTGGTTTCGACTTATTTTATAGTATTCACACCGATTGACGAACCTTTACCGTTAAAACACTGGCTGTGCCTGATTCCCTGCGACGCGATTATCCTGCCGCCGCTTACAGCCGATTGCAGCCTTAATTTTCCGTTTCTGACTGTACTTCGACAAGGGGCCCTTTATGCGTACCCGCAAGAAGAAAATTGAACAAAGAATACATAAACGATTTTCCGCAAAGGCAAAAACATTTGCCGTGCTGCGGTCTGAAGAACCCGGTTTAGATCAAATCAAAAAAATGAGCATGGGCGAAATTGCCTGTGCCGTATACAATTCCAAACCCGCCAGAATGGGCCAAATCGTGGATATGAGTCAGGGGGGCTTGTCTTTCGACTACATTGACGGTGATGATACCGGCAAAACGCATCTGAAACTGGATATCCTGTCCGCAAACGAAAAATTTTATATGGATAAAATCAGCTTCAAATCAATTCGCGATGTGAAAACGGCTAATGAACTCTCGTTCAGCCCCATAACCATGAAAAAGCAGGGCATTCAGTTCGTCGGGTTGACATTTCAGCAGTTGTCCAGGTTGGAAAAATTTCTGCGCAAGCATACCGACGGGGAAGTACCGGTGTGATGTCAGAGATCTGAGGTCGTGAATAGGTTGAAGACTGAAGGTCGAAGGCTCTGCTTAAGGCATCTGGTATCTGGCCACCGATTGCAGGGCTAAAGCCCTGGCTTTTACCGAGCCAATAACCTTTCAAGCGAATGACACCTTATACCGTACACCGTATACCTTATACCGTCTACCTCACACCTTCCACCTTTAAATACCGACTCCCGGATGAATGACCGGCATCATATACGCGCTGTCGCTGTTTTGCGGCTGCCTTCAGAATATTCACCCTGATATCCACATAATCAAATACCCTGGCTTTTTTTTTCCCCTGTGCGGGTCTGAGAACCCTTCCCAGGTATTGGATCAGCCGCCCGCTGAACCGGATAGGGGTCGCCAGAAACAGTGTTGAAAGCGCCTTGCAGTCAAACCCTTCCCCGGCAAGCTGCCCCGTGGCGATCAGCACCCTTATTTCACCGTTGTTCAACCTCAGCAGAACCTTTCTCCGCTCTTCATTGCTCAAATCCCCGGTCAGAAGATCCGCATGCACCTTGTGTCGGTATTTCAACATGGCCCTGAGGGTTTCACAGTGCTTTTTACGGTCGGACAATACCAGGCACACCCCCTTGCCGATGGCGACCTCTTCAGCCACATCTGCTACAATCAGCCGATTCCGCTGGTCATCCGCGGTGAGTTCCTGAAGCATTTTGCTGTAATGCTTAACCGGGTCATGATATGGATCGAAACTGGTTTCCCGGACAATCACTTCCGCCTGTAGTATGTGGCCGTCCTCAATCAGCCGGGACTTTTCAATTTCCCAGTGGACATCACCCAGATGCCAGAAGATCAATTTTGACAGTCGATCCCGTCGCCATGGCGTTGCCGACAGACCGAGCATATATCTTGAATCGAATTCCGTGACCGCTTCCGTAAACGTACGGCTCGGAGCCCTATGGCATTCATCGACAATAAGATGACCGGTCCCCTTGAATACCTCGTCCGCACACCGGTAGAGCGACTGAACCAGTGCAACCGTGATTTTCTCACCGACCTTGCGTTTGCCGGATCCAATCAGGCCCACCGCTTTCTCATCAATTCCCAGAAACTGCCCGATGGACTCGATCCATTGAAATGCCAGGTCTTTTGTATGGACGACAATGAGCGCAGGCTGTCGCCGTGCAGCGATCATATAAAGGGCCATAACCGTTTTACCGCTGCCCGTGGGAGCGCTGAGCGTGCCGAATTCTTTGGACATCATTCTTTCCACGGCTGCTGTCTGAAAATCTTTAAGGGTCCCTTTAAAATCGAACACCGCCTCAGGAAGTTCACGGCGCCGGTCTTCAATCTGCGGCTGGATGTCTTTTTCTCTGCACAGCATCATCAATTGGCGCATATACCCGCGGGGTATCCACAAGCTGTCTTTCCATTTGCTGTATAGACGCAGCATTCTTGGCGTGTTCCTGTTCCAACGCCCCATCCTTTCATTCTCAAGCCATTTTGGGTTGACCATGGTGAGCCGTTCTTTGAGGAGCTCCCGCATTTCGGGCGGCAGGTGGGTAAGCTTGAGTGTTTTGCCGATGTTGATCTTCAAAATACGAAGATCCGGATGAAGATAAGGGTACCGAGGATTACGATGATCAGAATAGCCGGGGGTGTAAGGTAGGGCGCATACCAGGGCTTTCCCAGGCGCCGCGCTTTTTGCAGGTCTTTAAAAAACCAGTTGCCCAGAATCAAAGCAACGATAAAGGGCGGTACGAACTTTATTAATTGGATAACAATTTCCATGGGGGCCCTCCCACGTCGAACGATCGAGAGTTCAGGGCTGTTCCGGGTTACCCGGGCCCGGATCTTTTACCCCATAGTTGGGGTTAAAAAAAGCAGAGCTATCAGCTCCGCCCGCTCTACGCCGAATATCCTTCGCGAGGCCTGTTGTGTTAAAATATTTAAGCGCTCCCGAGGGTCTGGTCCGCGATAAAATGTCTAAGCTGGGTCCTCTGCACACGCGTCAGCCCTTCGAACTGCAGGCCCAACCGCTTGATGTTGCGGTAGGGATAGAGCACTTCCCCCATCTGGTGTTCAGTTACCCGTTTGAAAGGAATTTTGTCTACCTTTTGACGATGGTTGCCCACCAGCTTCAGTTCGTAAGATCCCTTACCCAGGGTATAGCCGTTGTCTTCATAATTGACCGCCAGTCCTCCCATGCTGATGTTGGAGATCTGATTTCGGGCAAAGGAATTTTCCATGATAACATAAACGCCTTCCCGGACATTGAAGCGTCTGTTTTTCCGAATGCCGAAGCTGAGAAGACGTTTGAAAAATTTCATCATCATTCATTCACAATGTGTGGGATTTGCGTTCGCTGAAACGAAGCCTGAATTGACAACCTCAGGAACGGCTAAATAATAAAATACTGTCATAGGACCTGTCAAGTTCAAAAGAGATTCCAACCATACTGGTGCCCGGGGCGAGAATTGAACTCGCACAGAGACTTAGCTCCGAGGGATTTTAAGTCCCTTGCGTCTACCAGTTCCGCCACCCGGGCATATTCTTTTATATTAGCGTGTTATGGACTTATAAATGAAGTGCGACATCAACACTTGGCAATGTTCCCCGATGAGGGTTGCAACCGTTTTTCGATAGGGGTGCCGGCGAATATATCGCGGATTTCATGTACTCATAATCAGATTGATTGTCAAGCGAAGATATTCGCTATCCCGGCCGACGGCGGTGTTGCGAAATTGTGCGCCATCTGCTACATCAGGACCCCAATGCCGAATATAAAAAATATGCCCCATATTA
>JAFDAT010000373.1 GCA_019313725.1 Deltaproteobacteria bacterium | reverse complement strand
GAATCGAAGGCAGCACACACACGGCAGAAACGTAAATGGCACCGCCCAGGGTAATACGTGTCAGCACGCGGTCTATATAATCTGCCGTGCGCTTACCGGGACGTATGCCCGGAATATATCCGCCCTGCTTTTTCATATTGTCGGCGACATCCACGGGATTGAACGTCACAGCAGTGTAAAAGTAACAGAAAAAGAAAATGAATCCGACAAACAGCAGTTCATACACAAAATTCCCGGGCCGTATCGAATCGGCTATGGCTTTGACCCAGGGTATGGCGATAAAGCTGGCGATGGTAGCCGGAAACATGATGATCGACGATGCAAAAATTGGCGGTATAACGCCTGAAGTATTGATTTTCAGCGGAAGATGGGTACTCTGCCCCCCGTACATTTTACGTCCGACAACCCGTTTTGCATACTGGACCGGAATTCGCCGCTGCCCCTGTTCCACAAAAATGATGAATCCGATGACCCCAATCATCACAACCGTCAGGACGAGTATCACAAAAATACCCATCTCTCCGGTGGAGAGGAGACGAAAGGTATTGCCGATCGCCTGCGGCATGCGGGCTACGATGCCGGCAAAAATAATCAGGGAGATGCCGTTGCCGATGCCTCGTTCGGTAATCTGCTCACCCAGCCACATGATAAAGGCTGTTCCGGCCGTCAACGTCAAAACCGTCATCAACCGAAAACTCCATCCCGGTTCGAGGACTACCGGTGCCCCCCCCGGAGAGGTCATGCTTTCGAGTCCCACACTGATCCCGAATCCCTGGATAATACTCAGAACGACCGTACCGTAGCGGGTGTACTGGGTAATTTTCTTGCGTCCCTGCTCACCTTCTTTGGAAAGGCGTTCAAGATGCGGCACGACCACCGTTAAAAGCTGCAATATGATCGAAGCGCTGATGTATGGCATAATTCCCAGGGCAAACACGGAAAGCCGCTCAAGAGCGCCTCCCGAAAACATATCGAACAGTCCCAGCAACGTTCCCTTGGCCTTTGCAAAAAAGGATGCCAGGGCAATGGTGTCTATTCCCGGTGTAGGAACATGCACACCGACCCTGTAAACGGAGAGAAGGGCCATGGTATAGAAAATTCTCTTTTTAAGCTCCGGGATCTTGAATATGTTCTGGAAACCGCTGCCTATCATTATACAACCTCTACATTTCCGCCGACCGCTTCAATCTTTTTCCGGGCGGTTGCGCTGATTCGGTTGACCTTTACCGACAGGGGAAAATCGATCTCTCCCTGCCCCAGAAGTTTGATGCCATCCCTGGCACCCTTGACAAGGCCACTGCCCACAAGCGCCACTTCATCCACGACACTGCCACTTTCGAATTTATTCAGATCACGGATATTGATGGTAGCGATACGGTCTGCAAAAATATTGGTGAAGCCGCGTTTCGGCAGGCGGCGATGAATAGGCATCTGACCACCCTCAAATCCGGGCCGCACGCCTCCGCCGGAACGGCTGTTGTGGCCTTTCGAACCGCGACCGCCCGTTTTCCCGGTCCCTGAAGCAACGCCGCGTCCTTTGCGTTTCCTATTTTTTCGAGATCCCTCCGGCGGAGATAACTCATTTAATTTCATCGTTGTTCTCCTCAACCTTGACTAAATGCGATACGGTGTGAATCATTCCTCGTATAGACGGCGTGTCCTCAAGCTGAACCGTTTTATTCAATTTCCTGAGCCCCAATCCCCGCAACACTTTGCGGTGTTTTTCAGGCCTCCCGATCATGCTTTTTACCATCGTGATATTTAATTTCCCAGCCATTGATCTTTTCCTCTTTATAGTTCCGATACGGGAATGCCACGCCTTGCCGCCACCGCCTCTCGGCTTTGAAGCTGCTGAAGTCCCTTTATCGTCGCCTTGACAATATTGTGGGGATTGTGCGAACCCAGGCACTTCGTAAGAATATTCTGCACGCCGACCGCCTCCAGAACAGCACGCACAGCACCGCCTGCAATCACGCCGGTACCTTCCGAAGCCGGTTTCAGCAAAACCTTTCCAGCCCCATATCTCCCGGTGACCTGGAAGGGAATCGTGCCTTCGACAAGAGCAATGGTGGACATACTTTTTTTAGCTTTTTCCACGCCCTTTCGTATCGCTTCGGGGACTTCCCCGGCTTTACCCAGACCGTAGCCAATCTTTCCTTTTCCGTCGCCAACCACCACAATGGCACTGAAGCTGAATCGACGGCCGCCCTTGACGACCTTCGCCACCCTGTTGATATGGACAACCTTGTCAATTAAATCATTGTCTTCAGTATTTTTTCTGAACAAGGGCTTGCCTCCTTTATAAATTTATCCTTCAACTAAAATTTCAATCCCGCTTCGCGGGCGCCACTGGAAAGCGCTTTAACGCGTCCATGATACAGAAATCCATTTCTGTCGAATACAACCGCCTCGATGCCTTTTTCCTTGGCACGTTCGGCCAGCAGTTTACCAATATGCTCGGCCATGGCAACCTTGCTTTCGAATTTCGGCGTATCCCGGACATCCTTTTCAAGGCTGCCTGCGGAAACCAGTGTACCGCCTTTGACGTCGTCGACGAGCTGGGCATAAATGTGCCTGGAACTCCTGAACACACTCAATCTTGGCCGCTCTGCCGTGCCGCTCAGCCGTTTGCGGATGCTTTTTTTCCGTTTTAACCGTGATACCTTGCGCAAATTAGTTGAACCCATTTTCTTATTCCCTAATTTTTGTATTCTGTCTTCTGATCACTGACTACTGACCACTGGATTATTTCGTACCGGTCTTACCGGCTTTTCGCTGAATGTACTCTTCCGCATATTTAATCCCTTTGCCCTTATAGGGTTCAGGGGGCCTGAGTTGTCGAATGGATGCCGCAGTACGCCCCAACAGTTCCTTGTCAATGCCGAAAATTTTAACCACGTTATTTTTTTCGATACTGGCCGAAATCCCTTCGGGAAGCGCAAAATTGATCGGGTGCGAATACCCCAGGTTGAACAGTATGCTCTTGCCTTTGAGTTCCGCACGATAACCGATTCCGTTTATTTCAAGAACCCTGTCGAAGCCTTTGCTGACGCCCGTCAGCATATTTGCCACCAGACTGCGGGTCAAACCCTGGAGAGCCCTACTCACTCGGTTGTCGCTCACCATGGTCACATTGATGATGCCGTCTGTTATCGCCAGATCAATGTCGGGATGAATGGTGCGCTCGAGCGAACCCTTTTCCCCTTTAACGGTAATAACACTGTCCTTGTACGTAATCTTTATTTTATCGGAAACCGGTATCGGTTTTTTTCCTACACGAGACATCTGTATCTCCTTAAATTACTTATCAAATCGCCTGCAATGCTATATCGTAAATCTATCTGATTATTTTGGTGCCAAAGACACCGGGACGCAAAGGTTTTACTTTCTTTGAGACGTAGAGCCTTGGTGGCTCTTTTATCTCACCAGATATTGCAGAGAACCTCGCCGCCGACATTCTCTTTCCTGGCATTTTTGTCGGACATGACCCCCTTGGACGTGGATAAAACCGCAACACCGAGCCCGTTGTATACGGGTTTCACATCCTTACTTTTCAGATAAATCCTGCGGCTGGGTTTGCTGACACGATCGATGCTCAGGATGACATGCTGTTGCTGCTTGTCATATTTCAGGTAGACGCTTAAAATACCCTGTTTGTCGTCCTTAACAAATTTGAAATTCCTGATATAGCCTACTTCTTTTAGTACCTTAGCCAACTCAACTTTGAGTTTGGACCCTGGAATGTCAACACTGTTGAATTTTGCCTTGCCGGC
>JAFDAT010000372.1 GCA_019313725.1 Deltaproteobacteria bacterium | reverse complement strand
ATTACCCACGAGCACAGCCTGCATTCCATGCGGAACCAGTCACAGGTCAAATTGTTCGACCGCCGTTCAAGAGAGGACTGGATGGAAATGACCGGGGGTAAAAGTATCCGGGAGCGTGCCTATGAAAAGGCCATCGATATCCTTGAAACCCATGCGCCCTGTCCTTTGCCTGACGGCGCCCCGGAGGCCATGGATGAAATTGTTGCGTCATTCGAGGCGGAGTTGAAAAAGGACAGCAAAACGCGGACCGGATAAACCGGTTGAAAATTCCGCATTGCAGGGAAATTCTATTGTCGAACATCAACATCCGTTGGTTTGGTTCCGAAATCTCTTGCAAATATGGCACGGTTTAATAAAGAAGCACTAATCAAAGGAGGCGTTATGAAACGTAGATTAAAGGCTGGTAAAAACCGCAACAGTGGATTCAGCCTCAATCTGATGACCGATGATGAGATCCACGAGATACACCTGTCCACCCTCCAGATTCTGAAAAATACCGGTGTGTTTGTGGAGAATGACAAAGCCCTTGAGATTTTCCATGGGTCCGGGTGTAAGGTTGATGCTAAAACGAAAACCGTCAAAATTCCGCCTTTTATCGTAGAGGAAGCCATTCGAACGGCGCCGGCCACATTCATGGCCTACGGCAGAATCCCGGAGAGCGATGTGGTCCTCGAGGACAATCGGGTGACGTTCACCAACTTCGGTGAAGGCATTATGTTCGTCGATCCCGAGACCGGGGAATATCGGGATACCACCAAGAGGGATATTGAAAAGGCTTCGCGCCTCATCGACTACCTGGAGAATGTGGAAACCTATGAGCGCGCCATGTGCTCTCACGACAAACCTCCCGAAGTGCAGGCCATTCACAATGCCGAAGCCTCGCTGACCAATACCACCAAGCACCACTGGCTGGGCCCGGTGAATGGATTTCAGCTGGAGAAAATCGTGGAGATATGCGTGGCGATTACGGGCAGCCGGGAGAAATTGCGAGAGCGGCCCTTGCTTTCGTTTACCACCTGTCCCATCAGCCCGCTCAAACTGACCGATCACCACTGCGAGATTATCATGGGTGCGGCCAGGCACGGCCTCGGTGTGAACGTGATCGGCATGGCCATGTCCGGGGGGTCTGCACCGGTACATCTTGCCGGGACACTGGTGGTGCAGAACTGTGAAGTGCTTTCCAGCCTGGTGCTGAGCCAGCTGAGTCGGAAGGGCTCCCCTTTTATGTATGGCAGTTCTACCTGTCCGCTGGATTTGAGAAGAGCCACGGCCACCGTGGGGTCCCCGGAAACAGGCATGATCAGCGCAGCGGTGGCCAGGCTGGCGCGTTACTACAGTCTGCCGTGCTTCGTTGCCGGTGGGTAGGGCGACAGCAAGGTGGTTGATGCCCAGGCGGGACACGAGAAGACCATAACAGGCATTTTACCGGCGTTGGCAGGGGCCAATGTCATATACGGCCTGGGAATGCTCGAAATGGGAATCACTTTTGACCTGGCACAGCTGGTCATCGACAATGAAATTGCGGAAATGATTAAATACACCCTTAACGGGATACCCGTCAACGATGAAACCCTGGCGGTGGATGTCATTTCGGAGATGGGCATCGGTAAAGATTACCTCAGCCATGAGACCACCTACCAAAACATGGCAACCCAGTCCCGGGCCGAGCTGATGGACCGGCGCATGCGGGAGGATTGGGAGGCGGACGGCAGTACCGACATTTACAAGCGGGCGCACGACAAGGTGAAGGACGTCCTGGAAAACTACGAGCCGCCACCGCTTTCAGACAGTGTGTTGACCGACATTAAAGAGATTGTCACCGAAGCCGAAAAAGAGCAGGGTGTGACTTCCAAAAGATAAACTTATACATTATAAAAACTTTATAACTATCGAAATTAATTTAAAAAGTGAGGTTTTATGCAAGTTTACGTTTGTATCAAACATGTTCCGGACACCGCGGCCAATATCAATGTTGTGGCACCGGCGGGGTTCGATGAATCGGTTAAGTTCGTTGTCAATCCTTACGATGAGTACGGGCTGGAGGAGGCCCTTCAGATCGTGACCAAAGCCGGCGACGGTGAGGTGGTCGTGGTGACCGTGGGCAAGGAAAGTGCCCTCAGCACGATTCGTACGGCCCTGGCAGTGGGTGCCACGCGTGGTATCCTGGTGAAGACCGATGCCCAGTTTCTGGATTCGGCGCTGACGAGTCGAGTGCTTCAAAAAGTCATCCAGCAGGATGGAACCCCCGACCTGGTTTTCACGGGCAAACAGTCGGTTGACAGTGAAGGGATGCAGACCCCTTACCGTCTTGCCGCGGCTTTTGACATGCCGGTGGTTACTGAAGTTGTTGGGGTTGAACTTGGTGAAGGCAGCGCTATGCTGGAGCGTGAGACCGGCGGCGGCGTCAGGGAAGTCCTCGAAGTGAAGCTGCCCTGTGTGATCGGGGCAACCAAGGGCTTGAACGAACCGCGCTACCCTAAATTGCCTGACATTCTCAAGGCCAAGAAAAAAGAGGTTAAACAGGTGGACATTGCGGATCTGGGCCTGGAGGATACTTCCGGAAATTCCGAAATTATCGAACTCACCAAGATTCCCGAACGAAGTGGCGCAACCATGCTGGAGGGCAACCCCCGTGAAGCCTCTGAAAAGCTCGTGGCCATTTTGAAAGCGGAAAAGATGATTTAAAATGTAACACGTAAATCGTAAAACGATCCCTAAAGTAGTCCAGGGCTTTAGCCCTGTCGGAACTTGATAATTGGGCGTTGGATATTGATTATTGGATATTCAATTCAGGAAACGGTTTTTCAGAAATATAAGGAGAGATAAAAATGGCAAGAACAGGCATTTTGCTTGAAACAGATAATGGCGAAATAAAAGCATCCAATTATGGCGTCATTACAGCAGCGCGGGAAACAGGTGACAACGAGATTTATGGGTTTCTAATCCATGCATCGGCGGATGCCTGCAAAGCCGCTGTTCAGGAATACGGCGTCAGCAAGGTTGTTGAGATTACGGCGGAGGCGTCTGATTTTTTGGTGTGCCCGGAACTGCAGGCGGCGGCCCTGGCCGAGGCTATGCAGCATTTTGATATTTCGGCCCTGCTCGGATTGAGCAGCACCGGGGGGCGTGATCTGATGGCCAGAGTGGCGGCAGCAATCGATGCACCGCTTGCCCTGGACTGCGTAGGCGTCGAGGTGAGAGAACAGGTGGTCACCAAATCACACTTTTCCGGTAAAACCATGGCCAGGATCAAACTGAATGGCGATGTGTTCATCTGCGGCATCCGGCCCAATGCCATCGAAGCCGTAGCGGCTGAGGCCGAAGCCGATACCGAAATCTACAGCACTTCGGTGGCAGACAGCGGCCGAGTGAAGATTGTGGAAAATCGCGGAGCCACTTCCGGTGAGATCGAACTTACCGAAGCCAATATCATCGTGACCGGCGGCCGTCCTATTGCCTCGGCGGAAAACTTCGGTATTTTGAAGGCGTGTGCGCAGGAACTGGGCGCGGCGGTGGGTGCTTCCCGGGCTGCTGTGGATGCCGGCTTTGCGCCCCATTCCATGCAGGTGGGGCAGACCGGGAAAACGGTAAGTCCGAAACTCTACATCGGGTGCGGACTTTCAGGATCTGTTCAGCACTTTGCAGGAATGAAAACGTCCAAGATCATCGTGGCTATCAACACCGACAAGGATGCACCCATTTTCGGGAAATGCGATTACGGCATACTGGGGGATCTTTTCGAGGTGGTGCCGGCCCTGACGGCGGTGCTGAAGGAGCAGGC
>JAFDAT010000371.1 GCA_019313725.1 Deltaproteobacteria bacterium | reverse complement strand
AAATGAATAATAAAGAAAATAGGTCCTTCTCCAATGTAGTTGGTGTCTATTCGGCCATGTTGTGTACCCTCCGGATTTTGGAAGGTTAGCGTAACGACACCAACTTACTTTCTAATAAAACCCTTGAACCTCCTTCTGGTATTGGTGTATATTGTTAGGATTGTTTTCACTGTAGAATGCTGTACAGGTTCATCCACTAATGGCCTATCTATTCGAAATATTGGAGGAAAGATATTATGAAACTGAAACAGATCGTTATCTCCATCGAAAATTCGCCCGGTCGCCTGTGTGAAGTCACCGAAGCGTTGGGCAAGGCAGGAATCAACCTCAGAGCGCTGAACCTGGTGGACACCGGGGCGTTCGGACAGTTGCGGCTGCTGGTTTCGGATGTGTCCAACGCACGCCGGATCCTGATGAAGATGCAGATTCCCGCATTCATCAACGAGGTGGTCGCTGCCGAAATAGCGGACGAACCCGGTAGTCTGGCGACTGTGCTGCGCCCCTTAAGGGACGCCAACATCAACGTCATCTTCATGTACGCTTTTATCGGGTTCTCTTCCGACAAAGCGGTTATGATTTTTCGTTTTGGCGACAACGACAAGGCCGTGGAAGTCCTTCAGCAGAACGGCATTCGCCTGCTGGATGCCGAAACATTCGGCATTCTCGAATCCAACAGTCAGTAAACCATCGGTGTTGTGGCGGGAATGCAAGTTGGAATACTGGAAATTGTTTGGTATCTTGAGGGTGATGCCTGAAATAATTAAAAGTTCTTCTCTTTTCCGGATGATCCGGGTTTTAATGCCGATCGTACAAATTGAAGGGTAGCCTTGAACAAACAGAATCCTGAAAACAGTGATCATGACAGCACCGATCGCCTGGCGGAATGTGATATTCCCAGCAGCCGGTATCGTGTGTTCATCGAGGATGTCGCCGATGCTTTTTTCGAAACCGATATCAAAGGAAATTTTGTTTTTTTCAACGACGCCCTGTGTCGGATTTTCGGATATGCCCGGGACGAAATCCAGGGCCGCAGTTTCCGCGGTTTCATGGATGCCGAAAATGCCGCAATGGCCTTCGACAGTTTCAACAGCATGTTCCGCACGGGTTCTGGGGTCGATGACCTCCTCTGGGAAATAACCCGCAAGGACGGCAAAAAAAGAATTCTGGAGATTCACGCCAAATTGCTCGATGGGGATAGCGGTAGGCGTGTCGGTTTCCAGGGCGTTGCCCGGGATATCACCGAGACCGTAAAGACCCAGGCAGCCCTGAAGGCATCCGAAAACAGGGCCCGCAAGCAGTACAGGATCAGCAGGCAGGCCGAACAACGCTATCGCGGTTTCCTGGAATTTTTACCGATCCCGGTGTTTGTATTCAACATTGACAGCACCGTTTCCTACCTCAACCCGTCTTTTGAAAGGGTCTTCGGATGGTCCCTGGACGGGTTGAAGGGCAAGCAGATTGATTTTATCCCTGAAAACCATAAAGAAAGGACCAAAGAGGGTATCCGCCGCCTCTATAAAGAGAAGCGGATCTATGGTTTTGAAACCAAGAGGTTCACCAAAGACGGCAGGCTTCTGGATATCATCCTGGACGGTGCCCTGTTTTATGATGAAGACGGCGAACCGGCCGGGCAGGTGGTAACCCTGAGGGACGTCACCGAAGAGAAGCGCAACGCCCGCAGCAACAAAGCGCTCGCCCGCATCGCCAATGCCCTGCACGAATTCAGACTGCTGGATGAACGCCTGGAATACATTACCAACGAAATCAAAGATCTCATTTCCATCGAGGGCGCCTCCATTGTTCTGCTGGATGAAGAAAACGCGGAGTTCTACTTTCAGGTCACCGCCTACGAGGACCCCCTGACCGGCCAGAAGATGAAAGAAATCAGGTTCCCCGTAGAAAAGGGCATTGCCGGTCAGGTGTACCGCACGCGCCAGCCTTTGATCGTCCAAGACACCTCGAAGAGCCCCTACTTTTTCAAACAGGTGGACGATAAATCCGGATATGAAACCCGCAGCATGCTGGATGTCCCCATTCAGATCCAGGAGCGCATGATCGGCGTAATCTGCGCCGTCAATAAAAAGGAAGGGCGCTTCGACCAGACCGATGTCGACCTGTTGAGCGCCATCGCCAACATGGTTGCCCTGCCCATTGAAAACGCCCGCATCAATGAAGCCCTGAGCAAGTCCTACGAAGAGGTCAAAGGCCTCAACCGGGCCAAGGACCGGGCCATCCATCACCTTTCCCATGAAATCAAAACTCCCATTTCGGTTCTATCCGCATCCCTGAACCTGTTGAAGAAGAAAAAGGCACAGCGCACACCGCAGGAAATAGACAAGATTCTGAAACGCGCCGACCGGAACCTCGGCCGTATGCTGGACATGCAGTATGAAATCGAAGACATTGTGGGGCAGCGGGATTACAAGAGCCATGCCCTCATGTCCTCCCTGCTGGATGCCTGTGCGGATGAAATCGAAGTGCTGGTTTCGGATACGCTGAATTCGGAATCGGCCGCCCAAAAGATCAGGGACAAAATCGAGGATATTTTTGGCCCCCGGAAGGTCAGTCCCGAAGAAATCAGGCCGGACCTGTTCATTGCCGAACAGATGCAAACCCTTGGCCCGCGCTTTGCCCATCGCGAATTAACCATCGAGACACGTTTTCAACCGGCAGGACCCATTCTCATTCCCCGGGAAGTTTTATCGAAAATAGTCGAAGGCCTGGTTCGCAATGCCGTAGAAAACACGCCTGATGGGGGGTTGATCCAGGTTGCCGTGACGTCCGGGGAGGAAGGCCCGATTTTTAAAGTCAAAGACTACGGCATCGGCATCACCGAGGAAAATCAACGCCTCATATTCGACAATTATTTCACGGCCTACGAACCCGCCGACTATGCATCCCGCAAACCTTATGATTTTAACGCCGGCGGCAAAGGATTCGACCTGATCCGTCTGAAAATATTCTCGGAGCGATACCATTTCAAACTGGACATGTCCTCTGTGAGATGTGAATATCTTGCTGAAACAAACGGACTCGGCCCCGGCCGCATCGAAGCATGCGAACACTGCCGGAATGTGGATGACTGCCTCAACTCCGGCGGAACAACCATGACGGTCCAATTCATACCGGCTGACAGGTCGCCACTACAGGAACCATGATGACTGATACAGACAAACCCGATGCAGAATCCTTTGACCCCGTGATATACCGGGAATTATTCTTTAAGGAACTAGAAATTGAATTCCTGATCCATGAGCTCAAGGATCCCATTTCCGTCATCGAAACAGGCGCACAAACACTCCTGAAAAAACAGGAGCGCTTCGGCCCCTTGACAGAACGTCAGCTGAAAACAATCAACCGGATCTCCCGGAATGCTAAAAAAGCACGCGAAATGCTCTACGGCCTTCTGGAAATCGGCCGATCTGAAACCGGGAGTTTCACCTGCATCCAGTTCGCACCGGCCGCGGCAATTTACAAGGTGCTGGCGGATTGTCTCGAACTCCAATCACCGGCCATTGCGGACAGGCTACGAAAAATCAGGCCGGGAAACGAAGCCCTCGATTACCTGGGAACCTGCGGTATCCATTTCAACGCGGCACCGGCCGTTGAAAGCCTGCGGATGTATCAGGATGAAATCAAGTTTTGCCAGATTGCCGGTAATCTGATAAAAAATGCACTCCATTACCGTTCCGAACAACTGGAACTCAGGCTGGATGTTGAAGACGAAACCTTTGTGTTGGCGGTCAGCGATGATGGACCGGGAATTCCCAATCAATATCATGCAACTATT
>JAFDAT010000370.1 GCA_019313725.1 Deltaproteobacteria bacterium | reverse complement strand
CCTGGTTCGTCATAACCTCGATGAAAGTTGTTTTGCCTTCTTCCATCTGTGCCTTGATGGCAGCGTTCAGTTTCTCGGTTAGATCCTCCATGGTGGTCGCCCGGACACCGTCTAATCCGCAAGCCTTTGCTATGTCAGCGTAGGAGACCTTCGGATTCAACTCGGTTCCCACGAAGTTATCGTGGTACCAAAGGGTGGTGTTCCGTTTCTCGGCTCCCCACTGGTGGTTGCGGAAAATGACCATGGTAATGGCTGGCCATTCATCGCGTCCACAAGCCGTCATTTCGTTCATTGAGATACCAAAGGCCCCATCACCGGCAAAACCGACCACCGGCACATCGGGCTTGGAGATTTTGGCACCCAGGATGGCCGGAAAACCATAGCCGCAGGATCCGAACATGCCTGGTGCCAGGTATTTGCGGCCTTCTTCAAAATCCGGGTAGGCATTCCCGATGGCACAGTTGTTCCCGATGTCCGAAGAGATGATCGCTTCCTTGGGAAGGGCGGCCTTGATGGCACGCCAGGCCATACGTGCCGTTATTTTTTCAGGTTCACGCTTCTGACAGCGTTCGTTCCAGGTGGTACCGAGATCGTCCTCTTCATGATCCATGGTGGCCAACTCCTGGTCCCAGACTGCTTTGGCTTTTTTCACGAACGCCTTTCGCTCTTCACGGCCAGCATCACCAGCCGTGGAAGACAGTTGGCTCAGAAGGGCATCGGCCACTTTCTTGGCATCCCCTACAATTCCCACAGCGATGGGTTTGGTGAGGCCAATGCGGTCTGGATTGATATCAACCTGAATAATGGCGGCATCGGTGGGCCAGTAGTCCAAACCGTAACATGGCAGGGTTGAGAAAGGATTCAACCGGTTGCCCAGGGCCAGGACCACATCGGCCTTGGCAATAATGTTCATTCCGGCTTTTGACCCATTGTAACCCAAGGGGCCTGCGAACAGCGGGTGGCTGCCGGGGAAGGCGTCATTGTGTTGATAGTTGCAGCAGACCGGGGCGTCCATGCGCTCGGCCAGCGCTTTGGTCGCTTCGATGGCGCCGCCGAGCACGACACCACCGCCGTTCAAAATGACAGGGAATTTGGCATTGGACAAAAGTTCAGCTGCTTGGGCGATGGCGTCTTCGCCGCCTGCCGGACGCTCAAATTCGATGATGGGGGGCAGTTCGATTTCAATGACCTGAGTCCAGAAGTCGCGGGGAATATTGATCTGAGCCGGCGCAGAAGCACGCTTGGCCTGCAAGATCACCCGGTTGAGAACCTCGGCTACACGGGAAGGGTGGCGTACTTCTTCCTGATAGGCAACTATGTCCTCGAACATGGCCATCTGCGGGACCTCCTGAAAACCGCCCTGCCCCATGGTCATGTTTGCTGCCTGGGGTGTTATCAGCAAGAGCGGCGTGTGGTTCCAATAAGCGACTTTTACCGGAGTAACGAAATTGGCGATACCGGGACCATTCTGGCCAACCAGCATGCTCATTTTGCCGGAAGCGCGGGTGAACCCGTCCGCCATCATACCACCGCTGTTTTCATGACCGCAATCCCAGAACGTGATACCTGCTTTGGGGAACAGGTCGGTCACCGGCATCAACGCCGATCCAATAATACCAAACGCGTTATCGATTCCATGCATCTGCAGGACCTTTATAAATGCTTCTTCGGTGGTCATTTTCATTTTACTCATAATTAGCCTCCTGATTTGATGATGAATGATCTTTGTCTTTTCCGGTTTATCCGGGTTAAATGTTATTAACTGCATCGGGCCGGATAAAATTTTCCGGATGATTAAATTGCCAATGCACATCCTTCAGATATGCTGATGCGCCATCCCGGTCGCCGTCTTTCACCAGGCCCACGAATACATCGTGCTCGGCAACGATGGCTTCCTTGAAACGGTTCCGGTAGCTTTTAAGGGCAAATCCAAACAGCCTCAGCTTCAGGTTTCCCACGTAGGCGGTTAATTCCTGGTTGGTGGACAGGTCGAGGAAGACCCTGTGGAATAGAATATTGGTTTCATGAAATTTGCGGCTTTTTCCATTTTTTATGGCCATCTGCATGGCCCGGTTGTAGCGCACCATGAAATCTATCTTCTTTCCCGTAATCCGATCGAAAACGATTTTTACCACCTGCGACTCAAGTGCTCCGATAATTTCGAAGAGGTCCAACAGGTCTTCATAGGTCAGGACATTGATCAGGACACCCCGCTGGGGCATGATGGTGACCAGACCCTGGACTTCCAACTGGGCCAGCGCCTCACGCAACGGTGTGCGGCTGACCTTCAGTTCTTCGGTCAGCTTGCGTACGTTGATCAGAGACCCCGGTTTCAGCACTCCGCTTTCAATCTGATTTCCGAGATAATCAAATATCTCCTTGCGAAGGCTCCAGTTATTTTGGGTGGTAATCGGCGGCATAATTTCTCTAAATGAAAAATTTAACAGATGCTTGAATTGTTGGATACTAGGATCCCAGTTATCTGTCAAGATCTTTTTTTCAGCCCCACGATGCAAAAAGATTGACGCATACCCGGAACCGTAATATCTCTTCAGCCTTATTTGTCCAAAGGGCGATACCGCCATTCGTCAGCGATGGGAACCACTCGATTCAAAAAAATAGGGGCCACGTGTTTGAACAAGATGAAATCATAGAAAGAACCGACAGCCGGCATCGCACGCTCTCTCCTCTTGCATCGTTTTATGCCCTGTTCATCTGCACGCTGTTCGGAGCCAATGCCGTGGCTATTAAGATTACCTTAACAGGTCTGGGTGTTTTCACAGCCGCTGGGATTCGATTCAGTATCGCCGCAGTAGCCATTTGCCTCTGGGCCGGGGTCACAGGTCAACCCATGCGAATAAAACAAGGGCAGGTGCACCAGCTTTTCATCATCGCCGCCCTGTTTGTAACCCAGGTCTGCCTGTTTTACCTGGGACTCAGTAAAACATACGCATCGCGTGGTGCTCTGATTGTCAACCTGGTGCCCTTCTTTATCCTGATCATCAGTCACCTGTTTATTCCGGAAGACCGTATCACCCTTAAAAAACTGATTGGAATAGTCATGGGATTTGCAGGCGTTGCCTTCGTATTTCTGGATAAGGAGGGTATCGGCGGGGAATTTCGTACCGGGGATGTCATCATTCTGGCCGCTACCATATTATGGGCCTGCAGCGGCATCTACACCAAAAAAATAATCGATGATTACGAACCGTTCCAACTCGTCATCTATCCCATGCTGCTTTCAATTCCCGTTTTTTTTATTGCAGCCGTCTTATTCGACGCAACATTGATCGGACGCTTCAGCCCGGAAGTCATCCTCGCCCTTCTCTATCAAGGTTTAATTACCGGCTCTTTTGGATTTGTCGCCTGGAATCTCCTGCTGCAGCGCTATGGTGCCGTCTCTCTGCACACCTTTATATTCATCATGCCGGTTGTCGGTGTTTGTTTGAGCACCCTGATTTTAGGAGAACCGATTACCGGCAATATCCTTATCGCCCTGGGTCTGATTGCTGCCGGAATATTCATCACCCAGGTCAGCCTGAAGAGAACCGGCATGATATAAAACCATTCTCGGGGATCACGCGCCTTTGAACGAAGGGTCTCGCTTTTCCAGCCTGGCGTTCAATGCTTCCTGGAAATCCGAGCTCCCGAAAAGGCGGTTCAGGACCTCATTTTCCAGGTCCAGCGCCCGGGTCACCTCTGCAATCAGGGGTTTATGCAGGATCGCCTTGGTCTCGCGCACTGACATCCAGGCACCCATGGGCGGGATGAGTTCCAGCATCTTCTGTCT
>JAFDAT010000369.1 GCA_019313725.1 Deltaproteobacteria bacterium | reverse complement strand
TACTGTTCCGGAAGAACCAGGGTGGAGACATTTCCCGTGCGCATGTTGGCCCGAATGATATTTTGCATGACACCCCCGTAACATCAGATCAACCCTTTTCCATGAATTGGCGAATATCGGCAAGCAACGCCTCGACACCTTCCTCCAGGGGTCGAATGACCGGGATCTGCAGTTTTTCAGACAGTTCCTTCTGATAAGTGGCGAGGCCTTCGGAATCGCCCCCATCCCCATTCAGGGTAACGGCCAGCGTCTTGGCACCATACATTTCCACCAGCTTGATTTCATCTTCGACTTCGGGCAGACGACAACCCATTTTTTCGAGATCTTCGAAAAAGGTTCGAAAAGGGACGTGCTGTAGAATTACGCCCTTGACGTTTCCTGAAATCAAAAACTCAGAGCCACAGGGGCCAAACGGATTTCTCAGGCTGGACTGGCCCTCAAGCAGAATGAGGTCCGGCGATACTTCGCGGTCACAGGCCACGATGGCCTTCTCGATCTCTCCGGGAATAAAATCATTGGGGGTTGCATCCAGAATGAATCCATAGGGGTAGCCCTGCATCCACCCGGTCTGGCCGGTATAGATCATTTCGGTACGAATGCCGTTGGCCCGGCACATATCCAAGATGAATCTGCAGGTGGTTCTTTTGCCTATGGCACAGTCCATTCCCAATACGGCGAGCGTGGCGGCTTTTACATTAAAGATATCACCGGTCCAGAATGGCAGCTGATCGAATGTACCCGGTTTGCGGATATCGATAATGGCGGCTCCGTTTCGATCGGCCGTTTCCCTGAAAAACGGGTCATCGCCAAGCGGTTGATGCAGGCCGTTGACGATGGTCATTTTATACCCCAGAGCTTCGAGCACGATCGACCGCCAGTCTTCGGGCAGTCTTCCACCATGAAGGGCGACACCGATAATACAATGGGTTGCATTCGCGTGGATTTTGTCGGCAAGCGCTTTGATCGATGAAACAACAGGGATGCCGCGAAAAATACCATCCAGAACCTCGCCGGCGTCCTGTCCGGCATGCACCGGGTCGATCACGCCGACAATATTAAAACGCTCTGACCCACGAATCAGTCCGTGTGCCGTTTTGGCATCGCTGGTTGCCAGATAACCGTTGGTGATAATGATGGCATCAACTGTCATAATCTTCTTTCCGTTTATGTGCATTCACACCTGAATTGAGCGATTGTCGAGGTTGCCGCAGGTACAAGGAAGATGCTGTTCCGCTATAGTGGTCTATGCGGTATGGCATCTGACGCAGTAGATGCGGTAAGATCGGCAATTCCAACGGGTTTCAAATTTTAAGAATTCAAAAGGAATCAATCCATCGGAAAAATGAACAAAACAATTATTCTTAAAATTTGAAACGCTCAGTGTAGGTCACAATAAGGTGACGCCTAACCCGGGTTGATCGATCACGCTGAGTTTGCCGTCTTCAAGTATAAACCCGCCCTTGACTATATCACGCCCTAGATCCAGGCTACCGTCGAGGTCGAGATAGCGCGTCGCCGGCGATGCAAGGGATACATGCAAGGCCGCGGTAATGGATACGATGCTTTCGTCATTGCAGCCCCACATAAGATCGATTCCTGCGGTGTGGGCAATATCGGCGATTTTCATAGCCGGATAGATGCCGCCGCATTTCATCAGCTTGATATTGTATATCCCGAAAGGCCTTGGCGGGCATGCATAGTTCAAAGCATCCACAGGACTGAGCAGGCTCTCGTCGGCAGCAGCTATCGTACGCATGTTTTCCGGCAGGCTGCACATACCATCGATATCCAGGGCATCCAATGGCTGCTCGACAAACTCCAGATCAAGTGATTCAGTATCTTGAATAAACTTCCTGTATTGCTCGCGTGAATATCCCTGGTTAATATCGACACGAATTAAAATTTGTTTACCCAACGCCTCCCGCAACTTGTGAAGCCTTTCGAGGTCCTCTTCCAGTGATTTGCCGATCTTGATTTTCAATATTCGAAAACCGCGCTTTACGTAATCCTGTGCTTCTTCAATCGATTTCCGAATGGATTCAATGCCGATCGTAATCGATGTCGGCAGTGATCGGTGCGCTCTTCCCAGCAATTCAACCAGCGGTTTCCGAAGGTATTTGGATGATAAATCAAACAGGGCCATATCGATGGCAGCCCGCGCGGCCGGAGCCGCCGACATATTTTTTTCCAGTTCACGGATCAGTGCATTGAGTTCGCGGATATCCCGATCCAAAAGTTGGGATTCAAGATGTGCGTCAAGGGAACAGCGGCAATCGTCAATGCTCTCGCCGGTAACCTCCGGTCCCGGAGATCCTGCCCCGATCCCGAACAATCCCTCGTCTGTTTCAATGCGAACGATTTGATTATCCACCGCCTCAATGGTTTCATAGGCAATGGTGTACGGTTTGGAGAGCTCGAAGTGTTCGGTCCAGTGTTCGACGTGGACGATTTTCACTTATTTTTCCTAACGGCGGTAAACTGCCTTTAAATCCTTGATACATGCAGGTTTGTAAAAGTTCATTAAATTTCATGCAAAGTATAGATATTAACATGTGTCCTTATGGGGCGCAAGGGCTAACGCGGACCAAAGACCAGCCTAAAGTGAGCGTTTCAAATTTTAATAATTCAGGACAAAATGAAATCTCTCTGCGGCAAGCTGCGGAGAATTAGACCCAGGAGAGATTAAACCGGCTGTAATCGCTTATGCCAGATATTCATGCTCTGGATATGACCGGCAATATTGGTGTTGTTATCAAGCGTTCCCCCAAAAGAATAGCCATTTGCCGCAAAGACAAGACTCATGGCGGGCGATATGGCCCTGGCGATACTGAAGGCGGTTCGCATGCCCTCTTTTGCCATTGACCGTTCCATATCCTTCAGAAGACACCCGGCAAGACCCTGCCCGCGAAATTCGGGCAGGGTTGCAAAATCCGTCATTTCCACGCTTTGATTGGCCCAGTCGATCTCCGAAGCGGCAATGGCAACGATTCGCGTGCCCTTCCGCGCACAATAATATCGAGCCTGCCGTTTCTGCATGGCTCCAGACAGAAAATCTGCATCAAAAATTGGAAAGGGATAGGTCTCGAACACCGCCCGGAAAATCCTAATCATTTCGTTAATGTCCCCCAACCGACAGATTTGGGTGGAAAAAGAGCTTTCACAATTTCCTGTTCCCCGGGCATGTTTCCGTCGCAGCGCCAAGGAGAGAACTTCCCGGATCTGCTCCTGATTGTTTACCTGTTTTCTGCTTGAAGAAAAATATTTAGCCATGAACACTGCATGCTCCCCATTATTAAAATATTCAGGGATAACGGCCTCCCGAATGTATCCATGATCCTTATAATACGCCTCGTGTCCTGAAGGAATTTTTGCCAGAATTTTCTCATAGTTGTTAGCGTGTGCCAAACTTTCCATCTCCGGCATGATGCGATGTGAATCCTGTTTATGCAGTTTCATTAAATAGATCCGACGGTTGTACGGTCCATGTTGTATGATCGACTTACCTATTTTTTCAATGACATCCGGCATGTGATATAGTCTCTCAAGCTTCATACACATTAGAAACATGTATTAGCACAGAAGGTGTTTTCAACCCAGGTTTTTGGGAAGGGATAACTATTCCCAAATACGACTGACTGTTTCTAATGAATTCAGTTGTTTTCTAATCCAGGCTCTGATAGCCTTGTGATGCGTGAGAGAGTCTCCTTGCAGTTATAACTTATCGTTAAAATTCACTTCTTTCTAGAAGCTTTCATCTACTTAAGCAACCATTTTTTCAGACTTGTTCTTAATTTTAGCGTA
>JAFDAT010000368.1 GCA_019313725.1 Deltaproteobacteria bacterium | reverse complement strand
TCATATGTACATGATCAGACATAATATGTCCTTCCATTGCATCACACTCTTTTTGCCTGGCCAACTCCCTGAAAACACCCGTTAAATACTTTCTAAGCTCCTCATAAATTTTCTTCTTTCTATATTTCGGAATCCAGGTTATATGATAGATACATTCCCATTTAGAGTGACTTAAACTTTGAACATTTCCCATGGAAAGCCTCCTCATCGCTTTATGCCAAAAGCGGTTCACATTTGAGGAGGTTTTCTTATATTCCCGGAAATGTCAAACTTTGGGAGTCCTCCGGCAGAGCCGAAGATTTACCCATGATTAATTATCTTTCCCGAACACGAAAAACATAAACAGGATTGAAAGGAAATATGACAATGCCCGGAATGCGCAGCTTCCCCGAATTTACCAGAATCGACTTGCTCCTTCGCAAGCATGGTATAGCCCAATGGGGTGTGGCCGACAATGACCCACCCCTACACCTTTCACCTCGTTTGCCACGAGCCATAGCGCTTTTAGCCGGATTCCAGACGAAATCCCTCGCAGACATAGAGAACGGTCCAACTGAAGCATACTTCATTGAATATAAACGTCTCAATGCACTGCTCAATAAGGCTGCCGCTGCATTGGTTAGGCACCTGGAAAAATCAGGGCACAGCGCATCACTGGTGGAGGCGACACTCGAAGAGTATGATCAGGTTGAAGATTGGGGGAATGCGGGGGTTTTTGCCCATAAGACTGCCGCAACCCAGGCAGGGCTCGGCTGGATCGGTAAAACCGCTCTTTTCGTCTCATCGGTACTGGGGCCAAGAGTTCGTCTCGCAACAGTATTCACAGATCTTGATCTCCCGCCGGGGACTCCAATAACCAACGGTCGCTGTGGGCACTGCCGGCTTTGCATCGACGCCTGTCCCGTGGGTGCCGGACGTGATGTTCAATGGAAGGCCGGTATTGAACGAGATCACATATATGATGAGAAAGCGTGTGAGCATTTTGGGGATAACTTTCCAGAACTTGGTGGCGTTTGCGGTATCTGCATAGCTGCCTGCCGAGTAGGTAATGGCCTGCGGTTGTCCGGAAATTCCAAACACCTTCTCTCAGCTGATAAAAATTTTCCAGAGAGAGTATAACCTACATTCCTCACCCTTAACAAGGGGTGATTAGGTAATTTATTTCGTTTAAGTGGATATTCAACGCAATATTTATACTCTTTATGGGACGGTGAATACTTCCGAACTAACACCCATTGCTTTCAAGTATTCACGTTGAAACTTTTGAGTCTATCCGGAATTCGCAACAGATTAAATGGCCAAAACAACTATCTTTTTTATGATTTATAATCTTGGCTGTTCCGACATTCTAGTGGGTACCCCCAACAGGGAAAGAAATTATTGATCCAAAATACCACCCGCAAACACGCTACCAATGGCGATGTGAAATAAGCGCCCCCGAAAATACCAATAAAAAAAGGGTTTGAGAGACTTAGATCTATCAAACCCTTGTTATTTCTATGGTGCCGAAGGCGGGATACAGCAGATGCCTAAGATCCAAACAAGTTAACTCTCCGATATTGCAATACTTATACGATCAAGCCCATCCAGCATAGTGCCGAAGTAGTGTAAGTCTTCAGTGCAAACTTACACTATGACAGTGCCAGAGTTCCCTCCAAAGATCAACCCGGAACGTCGCTGGGGAGGTCCACCCTCGCACATCATGCTCTGATGATAGGCGGCTGCCAGATCTACAATAGATGTCCCACTGTCGGGTTCTTTGTTAGAAGAAGACCCTCCCGTACAACATTA
The DNA here is from genome assembly GCA_019313725.1 of Deltaproteobacteria bacterium. GTDB lineage: Bacteria > Desulfobacterota > Desulfobacteria > Desulfobacterales > B30-G6 > JAJDNW01. The sequence goes on along the minus strand of JAFDAT010000368.1, from coordinate 2,061 downwards.
ATCCTGTGTACCCGAACTTAACATCACCCCGTAGGTCAATCCCCGGATAGTCTTCGGTTCCATCTGCTTTCAATCCAAAGCGCAACGCATCGACTCCAAGACCGAATCCAACATGCTTCCAAGGATTGTATTCGACAGCTGATCTGACATTGATAAGAGATCCGGTAAATTCTTCATACTCAAGATAAAACAACTGAAATCCGCTTCTGAGGTACCACTTGGGAGCAAGAAGCACGTCTACCTTTAATCCCAATGTAGGGAGAGGTGCCGTGAAGCTTTGATCGCCTTCGTCATCTACGATACCCGTAGCGCTAAAACCAAAACCAGTGGGCATGACATATAACCCTAACGTAGCAGCTAAATCCAGTCGGTCGTCTTGTATAAAGGAATAGCTGTAATCCAATTGGAAGATGTCCAGATCCATGTAGCTTTCCACTTTTGTTCCGGGGAAAATGATGATGTCTTCGCCTACTGGTGGTTCGATGGTGATCTCCTCGGTTATCGTTCGGCTTCCTGTTCGATTATAAGAAAACCATGAAAAGTCGATTCTGTGCCGCCTATTCGCTGTAAAACGCCAGAAACTATCCACTCGGAATACCCTGTTTTTTGCCTCCATTCCGAAAGCTTCCTCAACATTGATTGAAATGCCGGCACCTGAGCCAAAACGCAGATCTGTATTCGAAGAAGACAGAAACGCACCAGCATTAAAGCTGAACTTTTCCCACGGGCTATCCTTTACGGAATCATCAGCCATTAGCGGTTCAGCAATAATGGATAAAAGAAGAACAAGTCCAGTAATAAAACATCGTTTTGTCACGAGAACCTCCGGTGTAAAGCAGGAAAAACCAGATTGCAGGTCAAAGTTCAATACCTGCGAACAGTGCAACTGCAGATACCATGGTGAATGGGAGGTCAGCCTTCCTTCCGAATCTCATCAACCCACCGATCAAACATGTCCTGATAGGTGTCCAGCTCAGTTTCACGCCTGCATGAGGGACAGAATACAAGCTTCAGATCATTCTGTTTCTTGATATTCGCTCTGCCACCACAGAATATACAGACCATTCTTCTTTCAGTTTCCATTGACCCTCTTCCGCAGCTTTCCAGAACACTTGAACGTCACAACCTTCCTTGGTCTCAGCATCAGATCCTCACCAGTTGCTGGGTTCCTGCCTCTCCGTTCACTCTTCTCGTTCACACAGAACTTGCCGAACCCAGATACAAGGACATCATCACCGGATACCAGTTTGGACTTGATGGTTTCAATCAGGGATTCCGTTATGTCGGTTGATTGCTGTTTGGTGAAACCGATCTTTGTTTGTAATGCTTCAACGATGTCTGCCTTTGTCAGTGCCATGGTCCATGCTCCTATGGTGTGGATATTGGTACAGGTGGGGATGAAACAGTGTGGCAAAGATAATGCGTAATGTCAATAAGTTGTAATCCAGGACTGATGGAACAATAAACGAAGCACCCGACATCCTTTGACAGAACACGCATAACCTGTTACTGAATACATACAACCGTACCTACCGCAGCGTCCAGCCTGCCACCAACCAGACGGCAGGGCCAATCTGATCCGGAGTTTTCTGGGAATACCTTTAGTCTTACCTGTTCAACATTTCCACAACCAAACACGGTATCGATATGAAACTCTATCTGATGAATGGATGTCTGAAGTTTCCGATATGACCCTCAGAGGAGTTTGACTCCTTTTGAGGAACTATAATCTGGTCTTGATTATTGCCAGTTCCACACCATTAATCCAATGAAAGGGGGTTTTCGATGGTAATCGTATTGAATGTGTCTTTTCCAGCTGAGAGTGCAAAAAAGGTGGGTGAATGCTTTCTTAATGTATCCCCCATACCAGAGTACATGACACGTAGAGGCCCATACCTTGGTTCAAACTATATGGATGGAGTTAAGAGTTTATCCATTTTTGAAGTTGACAATGCAAAGCTTGCGGATGGGTTGCTTGCAATTGGTGAATATGTAACTGCATTCTTCGATGTTCCTGGCTTTGCCTATGAGATAAACACTTACAATGAGGTAGAAGAGGGC
>JAFDAT010000367.1 GCA_019313725.1 Deltaproteobacteria bacterium | reverse complement strand
CTGCTATGCGATCGCCTAATTTCCATTTAATCCATGCGCTGAAGGATTCCGGTGCAGGTACTTTTTTAACGACGCCTGCTTTTGCAATAGATTCCAAAAAATCAATCTGGTCATCGATATCAAACTGCCAAAGGTTTGCTTCTAATGGATGATCGACTTCCATGCCGCGTATTCGAATTCTGGTAATTCTTTGAAATAAATTCCATTCAGTTTCGGGCATTAGTTCAAAAATAAAATCTAATACTTTGCTGTTGCGGAGATCCAGGAAATGGCCTCCCCCAATATCCAAAGGAAAGCCATCAACATGAGCGGAACGACAAAGTCCCCCCGGTTCATTTTCAGACTCCAAAACAATGAAAGAATCGATGCCAAGTTTTTTTAGCATTCTAGCGAAGGATAATCCTGAGGGCCCTGCCCCCAAAATACAATATTTCACCCTTTCAAGCATAATAATTTTTTCTTTTCCGTAGCAAAGAATCCTGGAGAGAGGACCAGGTTTCGGGTTGCCCATGGAAGGGCTTTGTCACAGAATATATATTCCTCATTCCGTTTTTAAATCTTGAACCGCTTAAAGTCGCTAAGCCTTGCGCATATGCTCAATCACAATATCCAGAATCGCATCCAGGTCGGTTTCAGGTTTAAACCCGAGCAGGTTTCTAATTTTGTCTATGCCCGGCACACGCCGCTGCATATCTTCGAAATCTTTTTCGAATGCATCTTCATAGGGTATCAGGCTGATTTCAGATGCCGAGCCCGATTTCTCGATGATTATTCCGGCCAGATCCAACATGGAGATCTCCTGCTCCCCGCCCACATTGAAGACATCTCCTATGGCATCTTCGTGCTGCATGAGGGCCATGAAGGCTTTGGTCACATCTTTTACATAGGTGAAGGTTCGCGTCTGGGTCCCATCGCCATAGACGGTCAATGGTTCGTTTTTCAGCGCCTGGGAAACAAATCTCGGTATCACCATGCCATAAGTGCCGGTCTGTCTCGGGCCGATGGTATTGAACAGGCGCGAGATGGTAACCCGCAGTCCGTGGGTGCGATGGTATGCCAGGGCTGTAAACTCATCCATCAGTTTCGCCGCGGCATAACTCCAGCGGAACTTGCTGGATGGGCCGTAGATGATGTTGTCGGTTTCCACCAGGGGGGCGTGCAGGTGTTTGCCGTAGACTTCCGATGTGGACGCGATCAGGACCTGCTTCCTGAACTTGTTGCACAGTTCGAGAACCATTTCCGTTCCCTGGATGTTGGTCCTGATGGATTCCAACGTATTTTCAAGAATGTAGCGCACCCCCACCGCGGCGGCCATGTGGTAGACCATGTCGCAGATGCCGGTCAGTTCAAGCATGATATCGTGGTGCAAAATGGTGTTGATGTGTACGAAAAATGATTTTTCAAAGCGTGAGTTTTCCTGGAGATGCTTTATGTTGTCCATGGAGCCTGTTGAAAGATCATCGATGATATAAACGTCGTCGCCGTCTTCAAGATGAGCTTCTGCCAGGTGTGACCCGATGAAACCCGCACCACCGGTGATTAAAACTTTCATAGTACTATCTCCTTATTAAAAACCTGGTCCTTGAGGACCGTCGTAGATCCCGCTTTGCGGGGGCCAGAGCCATTAGGTTCTGCCATTTATTAAAAAGTAAGTATGCTTTCTTTTTTTATGCCAAAGTGCATAATTTTTTCTACTAATGACGGTTTGGAAACAAATTTAGTAATGAGAATCTTGTCGAAATTCATGTTGTTTAATAACTCTGGTGCTTGAACTTTAAATTGGAAAAACGGTTTTGATTCTTTTTCTTCATCAACAATCCCAACTAATTTAATTGTGGTTTCCTGCAGGGTCAAATAGGCAATTTCCGCGAGATCGCCGGCCCCGTAGAAAACAATGCTTTGGGTTCCCTGCCGGTCGAGCTGCTTCAGGGTATTCCTTAATTTTTTCCTGGCATCCCGATAAAATTTAAATGAGTGCTGGACGTAGGCATACGTCAGTCGTGATTTTTCCAGCGCCCCCTTGGGAGTCAAAATATACTTCACCCGGTTTTTAGGAATGCTCGTGGCCTTGAAATACCCTTTTTTGGACAGGCGCTTTAGAAAAGAATTGACCAGCCCCAGCGAGATGTTGAGCTGGTTGGACAGATACCTCTGGCTGGGGGTATGGTTCCCTTCGAGCTCTTCCAAAATTTTAAGCGTTCTGATGTCTTGATAATCCATAATGCACACTTTTAGTATTTGGTTGGAATTTTTATCGGTAGCCGGTGGCGTTTTGAGTGCAGCCCCGCAAAGGCGCGACGGCGCAAAGAAGAACATTACTATTTTAAAAAAACCATTCAGCCCTTCGGGCAAACGCCCTAAATATATAATTTATTTTTTCGTCTCTTATCTAAATACACCTTTGCGCCTTGGCGCCTTTGCGTGTGTAATCTTTCCAACCGTCTCATCTTCTGATCTTCTCACTTTCTGTCAGTTCACTTTCTATCCGTTCACCTTCTACCGCGAGTAAAGTGTTTTCATATATTGAAAAAATACAATGATCATAAAACGAACACATAAAGCGGAAAAAACGAATGGCTTAAGCATAAAAAGTCGTGAATCAGCATATTTTTCATACAGCCGGTAAACGCTTTTGTGGAATTCGAAAATTGAACCCAACTTTCGATGGTTGCTGCTTACGCCGACATGATGGATCACGGAAACCATTGGATAATAGATGACTTTCCAATTTTTCTTCCGCATTCTCGTGCACCAGTCGGCATCTTCCCAATACATGAAAAATCTTTCGTCCATCCCACCTACCTGGGCAATCGCCGGCCGTCTTACTATCATGCAGGCCCCGGACACCCAATCCACCTTAGCGGGGAATTTTACATGTCTGGAGTGGGTCAAGATGTTTGCCCGGGATATCCGATTATTTGGAAACAGTCGTGTCAGCAGTGATGTTCGGCCGAAAAGGCCTGTCAGTGTGTTGGGAAACGATCTCGCGGAACCCTGGACGCTTCCATCCGAGTTAAGTATTTTTGGCCCCACGATACCCACATCCGTGTTGCTGTTCATGTAGCTTACGACCGATTCAAAAAAGCCCGGCGTTACATGTGCATCCGGGTTTATTAAAACGACATACGGCGCGCTGCCCTGCTTCAAAGCTTGATTCACGGCTGCCGCAAAACCCAGGTTTTTCTTGTTTAAGGAAAAGTTTACCTCGGGATACAAGGTCACAACCCGATGGATGTCGTCGGACGAATGGTTGTCAACAACATAGAAGGTGATGGGGAAACTGTCAGCCGATGCCTTTATGCTCTCAATACACTTTTCCAGGTGACTGCTGCTGTTGTAATTGACGATGACGATGTCGATGCTGTCTCTATGGATACTTTTATTCGACTTCATTTTTCCTGTTTTGGAGTACTGTATGACGGTCGTCAGTGGTCAGAAAGGCCAAGGTAGAAGGTCGCAATTAAAAGTCTGAAGGATCGGTTGGCAAAAAATCAAAAGATTACTCACGCAAAGGCGCGAAGGCGCAAAGAAAATATATGACTGATAAACTGCTGCTCTTCAGTATGTCTTTAGACCAAGATAATGGAGAGGCACGGCATGGAATGTGTGTCCAGCCACTCGGACAGGCAACAGGTTTGCGCCGGAGTAAAAAACAACACCTCGGCGCATTTTTCCCCTGGCGTAATCTGCCAAGTGGACAAGACCGCGAAAGTCTTCGAGTTTGATGGTCGCTGAAGCTTTTATCTCCACGCCCACAACCTCACCGGCACTGTTTTCCACCACCACATCCACCTCATTTCCGGCACGATCCCTGAAATGCCAAAAACGATAGTCATCTTCAGCCCAGACGGCCTGTTTGAAAAATT